>CAZREZ010000340.1:0-3720 GCA_964599115.1 uncultured Bacteroidales bacterium | reverse complement strand
TTTCATCTTGTTTATCAGATAGATAAACCACATCATCAAGAGAGAAGTAATTTTGCATTATATTTTGAACTCTTAAAAAAGGAATTCCTGATTTTTTATATTCAGCACCTAATGGTGTTGCCCCTCCACTTATATTTTTAATTACTTTCTTTAGGTTAAAGTAGCCATTAGAATAACTTTTTATTTTCTTAATATTAGCTAAGTAATTTTTTTTCAGATATTCGCTGTCAAATCTAAATGTCCAATTTTCACTTCTTAATTCACTTAATTTTATTTCCACCGCTTCCAGCCCCTCCAACAAAGTTTTATATTTTACTTCATTGAAGGGGCGGTTACGAAAAAACTTAGCCCCTCTTTTCGGGCAAACTCGGAAAAGGCTTCTGCAATACCGTCTTGTGTTAATCCGTCATGATTAAAGAGGTCGTGTTTAACAATCAGGTGGTCGTGGTTGTCTAATAAAAATTCTTCTAAATCTTTTGGTGAAGACACGTAACGAACAAGTGATTCTTCTGTAAGGTCAAATTCCTTTTGTTCGGGCTGTGGCTCTGCCGGTTTTACCCTGTAAATTGGATTGTCTTTTTTTCGCAGGTAAATTTTATCTCCGCTGTTATCTTTGCTCGGTTCCTGCATGGTTGCAAAAAAGATAGGGTAATCATCTACTTTGGGACATAGTTCATCATTCCATTTTTGCACAAACAGCACTGAGGTTTTTGTGCCTGTATGAGGTTTAAACACATTTCCATGTAAACCTACTACAGCTAAAATGCGACAACGCTCAGCAATAAATTCCCGTATATGTTTGTCTGATGAATTATTAAATCTGCCCTGTGGCAATACAATAGCCATTCGTCCGCCCGGCTTCAAAAAATCTAAGTTGCGTTCAATAAATAAAATATCACGTCCTACTTTGTTTTGGTATTTGCCATTGGGCTTTTTACCCAAATCGTATTTTGCAATAATCCTGTTTTCTTTTATGTCTCCTGCAAAAGGCGGATTTGCCATCAGTATATCAAAATTAAAATCATAGTTGCTGACTTTCTGTTTCCGGTGTCTTTTAAACTTCCGCCAACCGTTAAAATATGTATCCTGCCAGTTTTCATCTTCGATCTTTTCATCCCAGCGTTCGTAGTCAAGTGTATTCAGGTGCAATATATTGGTTTGTCCGTCTCCGGCAATTAAGTTTATTGTACGTGCTACCCGTACTGATTTTTCATCAAAATCAATTGCAAATATATTGTCATTAACATAATCGGTGCAGCGAGGTGGTTTTTGTTCAAGAGTAAACAAATGACTCTCGGATAATCCTAAATCTTTCAATATTTTTTTCCAGACATAAAACATAGTATGAACAGGAAAACCGCAACTGCCTGCTGCCGTGTCAATCATTGTTTCATGCTCTTGTGGATTGAGCATTTTTACACACATTTCAATCACATAGCGGGGAGTAAAATATTGACCCTTTTCGCCTTTGCTGCTTTTATTGATAAGATACTCAAAAGCATCGTCAACTACATCAAGATTGGAATTAAAGAGTTTCACATCCTGTAATGAAGAAACACATATTGAAAGGTGCGATGAAGTAAGTTCAATCTTTGAATCATCTGAAAAAACACCTTCCCACTTTGTTTTCGCTTTATTAAATAACTTTTGTATTTTTTCTTTCAGTTCGGTTTCCGTATCGCCATAATTTCTGAATTCCAAATATCGGGTTTTGTTACGCCCTGATTCCATTTCATCAAACAACTTTGTAAAAATCAGTTTGAAAAGTTCTTCAAAAACATCCACCCCTGCATTAGCAAGCACCTCGTCCTCCATCTCTAAAATCAGATCTTTAAGTGATTTTCTTTCTGTAACGAGTTTATCTTTATTTATCAGGTCTTCAATTGTCCATCGCTCCGATAAAATATCCGACAGCTTTTCGGTTGCTTTGGGTATTTGCGGAATATCTTCAAAATAGTTAGGGTCTTTTCTGTGATAATATGAAATTGATTCACCGTTAGTCCAGATTCCTATAGGTGCACCGGTAGCATTGCAATATGATTTTAGCTGTTCCTTACCGTCTTTGAGTTTGGGTTTTTTCAATTCCACCATGATGTATGGAACTGTTGTCTGGTCTTTGTCGAAGATTACGATATCAGCCCGTTTCTTTTCCCTGCCGAATGAAACCGAATACTCCAATTCTATCCGGTCAGTCGGATAACCGTAATAATCCGTTAATACTTGCAGGTACATTTGCCTGATAGTTTCTTCAGGCGTTAGTTTAATATCTTTTTTACGAATAAGACAATTAATGTAAGGAATTTCCTTGCCATTTTTATCGGTTTTTAACTTTATCTTTTTTTCGAGATTATGTATTTCAACAATATTAAATTGTGTTAACCTGTAATTAGAATCTCGTAATATTTCTGCAAGTGTCATATATTGTTTTATTTAAAATTCTTTATAGAAGTCAAAAATAACAATAAAGATTTTATTTAAGAAGTATTGGGAAAAATTAAATTATGTTTAGTGTCGTTATTTCAAATTCTGTCATTCTTTGGCAGTAAGTAACAAAATTCAAATCCCAAAAATCAAATAAATCTCAATATATAAAATTATTTAATGATAATAAGATAAATTTGAAATTTGACATAGCACCATCTCTACCATTCATGACTGTCTTCCAGCCGGATATCATAAAAATCATCTTCGTTCAAGCCATGCCACTTACACCCTTTTTTAGTACAGATATAAAAATCCAAAAATTTTGTACGGGCACTGATTGAAATTTTAGCAACAGGAGAGCCACATTTTCCGCATTTCATCTTATCTTCAATCAGGCTCTTTTCACAATGCGGACATCTTATATCTTCAATAACTTTATCTTCGGATAAAAATATTGTGGATTTTGAAGTAAATATGTTTAAATACGGGCTTAGCATTAAATAACCTGTTTCGTCGGTAATAATTTTTAATTTAAGCATATCGTTCTCAATAAGACTTTTTTTACAATAAGGGCAATAAACCTGCAAAAATGTTCCCGAATGAATAATTTCTTTGTTAGAATCAGTTTCTACATGTTCGGGTTTTTTGCCTTTATCATGGAGTTCATTTTTTTTATCATGTATTTTGCCACCAAAGCCGTATTCCTGATATAATTTGTTTAATGCATCGGAAAGGTCTTCAAACTCAACCTTATGATTTTTACAACCACTCCGTGAACAAATACTTACTTTACCGCCCATATCAAGATAAAACGGAACCATTGGAGCATCACAGGTTAAACACTCTGCATCCGAGATTATGTGAGCACTGCAATGCGGACAAGTAAATTCAGCTATTTCGCCTTTAGGCAATTCAATATTCGAAATATAATTATAACTACCATAAATTGAACTCAAATTAATTGCTCCTTTTTTCCCTGCAATTTTAACTTTTAATTTAATGCTCGGTTCATTATCAACCAAATGATCGTGATCCATTAACGATTCGTTGCATACCGGGCATTTTAACTTTAATGACATAAAATCGTACATTGCTTTTCTATTTAAGTTTTACAAGATTATTAAATAATTGCTGATACAATATTAATAAAAAAATGTTTTTTAATTAATATAGCTACTAAAAAATGACAAATGACAAGCACCAAATTTCAAATAAATTACAATTTTCAAAAATTCAATGACCAAAACAGTTTCAGCCATTTGATCATTGATATTTCGAATTTATTTGTTATTTGTT
>CAZREZ010000339.1:0-3739 GCA_964599115.1 uncultured Bacteroidales bacterium | reverse complement strand
AAACAGGTACACCTTTACATGATTATCCGATTGAAGCAGTCATGAAAGACAAATCAGTAAAATACTTTGAAACAACTTTGAGTTTAATGAGAAAAGGTGGGGAGATAATCGGTTATCAGGGAAGTTCCAAAGATATCACAGAGCGCAAGCAGGCAGAGGAAACTCTAAAAGAAAGCGAGGAGAAATATCGTTCTCTGGTTGAAACCATAGAAGAAGGAATTGGCAAAGTAGATGAAAAGGAAAGTTTTACTTTTGTAAATCAAGCTGCAGCTGATATTTTCGGTTACTCTAAAGATGAAATGATCGGTAAGAATCTGAAGGAATTAACATCACCTGAAATGTTCCGGAAAGTAATTGAACATTCCTCATTGAGAAAAAAAAGGAAATCGAGTTTTTATGAGCTTTCTGTAATTAGAAAAAACGGTGAACAAAAAATTATCAGAGTAATATCAACTCCAATAATTAATAAAAACGGAGAACATCAGGGTTATTTTGGAATATTTCATGACATCACCGAGCGTAAAAAAGCAGAAAAGGAACTGATACAAAGTGAAAAACGATTTAAGCGGTTGTTTGATGGACTGGGCGATGCAGTATTCGTTACAGAAATTGGGGGTATAAACAGAGGTCGTATTTTGGAAGTTAACTCAGAGGCTTTAAAACAAACGGGCTATTCAAGAGATGAATTATTGCAAATGAATATTATTAGCGATATTTCTATTTCTGGTTCAGAGAAGATTAGTGCTGATGATTGGGAAGAAAGATTACTAAAAGGAGAAATAGTTACAACAATTGAAAAGAAAAAGAAAAAGGATGGTACAGAATACTGGACTGAAATGATTATAACGCGAATAGACTATAAAGGAGAAAAATCTAGTTTATCAATTAACCATGATATTACAAATCGTAAACGTACCGAGCAAATCCAAAAAATATTATACAATATTTCCAATGCAGTCATTACAACGGATAATCTTGAGAATTTGATTAGTTTTATACAAAAAGAACTTGGAGCAATCATTGATACTTCAAATTTTTATATTGCTCTTTACGACAGTAAAACCGATACAATTACATTACCATTTATTTCCGATGAAAAAGATAAATTTACTACTTTCCCTGCGGGAAAAACACTAACCGATTATGTTATTAAAACTCAAAAATCACTTTTGGCAACAAAAGACGATATAGAAATTTTGGAACAAAGCGGAGATGTTGAAACTATTGGGACAAATTCAGAAATTTGGCTTGGAGTTCCACTGAAAGTTGAAGGAGAAATTACAGGCGTTTTTGCTGTTCAAAGTTATACTGATAAAAATGCCTTTAATAATTCGGATATGGAAGTACTTGAATTTGTTTCACACCAAATTAGCATTTCAATTGAAAGAAAAAAAGCAGAACAGGATTTGAAGGAAGCATTTATAAAAGCCACCGAATCCGACCGATTGAAAACTGCTTTTCTGAATGCTATGTCGCATGAGTTACGTACGCCATTGAATGCTGTGATCGGTTTTTCGGATATAATAGATAAAGACACACCAATTGATGAAATACTAAATTATTCCAAAACAATTAATTACAGTGGTAATCATTTGCTGGAAATTGTTGAGGATATTTTTGATATTACCATTATAGAAAGCGGGGAAGTTGAAATACAAAAAGAAGAATTTAACATAACTGCATTCATGGATGACATCCATGAAAAGCTGATAACCGAACAGGAATTAACCGAAAAGCAACATATTGATATTTATTTTAATCCTGCGGAAAAAGCTAAAGATTTCCTTGTTTATACCGACAAATCCAAACTTGTAAAGATATTGATAAACCTGCTGAAAAATGCATTGAAATTTACAAATGAGGGAAACATTGAATATGGATATATAAAAGAAACTCAACAAGAAGAGCCTGTACTGAAATTTTATGTAAAAGACACAGGAATAGGCATTTCTGAAAATAAACTGGACTTCGTTTTCGAAATTTTCCGTATGGCAGATGATACACTTACCCGTAAATATGGAGGAACAGGTGTTGGCTTGTCTGTTTCAAAAAAACTGATTGAACTTCTCGGCGGAAAAATATGGGTTGACACAAAGGAAGAAAACCTGCCTGCCGGTAAGGCAGGAGGCTCAATATTTTATTTTACATTACCTTATCGCAAACCCGAAATCATTTAAAAAAACAAATATAATGAAAACAAAAACTCAGGAAGAAAAAAAATTTCCAAACAAAACCGTTCTTATTGTTGAAGATGACAGAGCAAGTTATAAGCTTTTAAAAGTTTTATTACAAACCTTAGAAATAAAAACTATATGGACAGAAGAGGGCATTGAATCCATAAAGATTTGTTCAGATAATCCGGATATTGATTTGGTACTTATGGATATTAAAATGGAGGGTATGGGTGGTTATGAAGCAACAAAACGAATTAAGAAATTTCGCCCCGAATTACCCATTATTGCCCAAACAGCCCATGCATTATATGGAGATGCTGAGAAAGCAGCAGAAGCAGGTTGTGATGCATATATTACAAAACCTATTATGAAAAAAGAATTGTTTGAACTGATAAGAAAATACCTAAAATAATGGAAATAATGGAAATAATGGAAATAAGGGAAATAAGGGAAATAAGGGAAATAAGGGAAATAAGGGAAATATTGGGAAATATGGGGAAATATGGGTATTAGGGATTTAGCCTTTTCACTTTAGCTTACTCTTTTACCAAAATGTTGTTCAAATGTTCGTTATTCAATTTTACATGAGGCTGAACAGTAACAAAAAATAACAATCTCTACAGGAAGATAGACAGACAAACAAGGGTCGCTTAGCACAAGGCCAACTCCTTTTGCTACTGCAAGTTTTTATTTATTGAAAAAATAAATTTTTAGAACCTTCAAAAAAAAATAACATGAAACATACATGAACTGACGGGTTAACCCGTCAGTTCACACAAAGAAATTATTAATTAAGAAAATTTAAACACATGAAAAAGATTTTTACTTTAGGATTATGCTTTGTTTTATTTGTATTTCTTTCAAAAGTTTCCGCAAATTCACCTGTAAACAAAGGAAACAATAGTCGTGACTGGACAATTGTAGCAGCTTATTCAGTTCCTGGAAAAGCATCGGGACTTGCTTATGACGGCACGTATTTGTATTATGGCATCTATGGTGCTGACGGAGATCATTTTTACCAGGTTAATCCGAGTAATGGAAATACTGTATTATTATTTACAAATCCTGCAATTGGCGATTGCTTTGGAATGACATGGGATGGTTCAAGTTTGTGGATAACCGATCATGAATTAAATCCATCAATACCTGCTAAGGCAATTGAGTTGGATTTGACAGGGAATATTCTTTCCCAGTTTGATCTTCCTGATCATTATATGTCGGGAATAGCTTATGATAACGGTGATTTTTGGGTTAGTACATATTATCCCGATCCTGGTGTGATTTATAAAATTGACGGAGCAGGTTCGGTTTTATCACAATTTACGCCACCTTCCGACCAAACCTGGGATATTTGCAAACAGGATGATGATTTGTGGATTGCCGATTATAATGCCAATATGCTTTACAAAGTTGACCAAACAGGAAGTATTCTTGAGAGCCATCCTAGTGAAAATATTAAACCTGCCGGTATTGTTTATGATGGTCAGTATCTTTGGTATGTTGATGGTCAGCTTTCTTCTCAGAGCACCTTATACAAGGTTGACCTTGGAGGCAGCGGAACTCCG
>CAZREZ010000338.1:0-3774 GCA_964599115.1 uncultured Bacteroidales bacterium | reverse complement strand
AAAAAATCTTTCCGAGTATTTTTTCTGCAATTCAGTTTCTTCATCAAATTGCAATTGTTTTTTTGTAAAAATCAGTTGTCGTTCATCAGAAGTGATTGCATTAATATATTCATCATCAGCAGTATTAATACTATCACCAAGATTAACGGGATTAAAAGGGACAGGATTTTCAACTGCATTCACTGCAAATTCGGCTCTGACAAGCATATCCATAGCATTTTGCTTTTGCTGATTTTTTAGATTTTCATAACTTAAATATTTTTTAAAGTTTTTCAGCGCCATTGAATATTTACCAGTTGAGAATTCTAATTTACCTGCAATGTAAAGGATATCTGGAAAAAAATCAGGATTAATTCGGATGGCTTTTTCGTAAGACAAAATTGCTTGTTCCGTTCTTTTCGTATCATAATAAACATCACCAAGCAAAAGCCAAACTTCAACAAAAGTTGAATCGGATTTTATTGCTTTATTAAGAAATTTTTCAGCATTTGTATAATTGTGTGAAATATAAAACGATTTTGCTTTTTTATAGAATTTAGTTGCTTTTGCAGAAATTTCATTCTTTTCACTAATGGTTTTTTGTGCAAAAACATTACATTGAACGAGTGTTAAAAAAAATATTATTAAATATATTTTCATTTGTTTTGGTTTAGAGATAAAGGTAAAATTTTTGGGTGTTGGGTCAAATCCGTTGATTAACTGACGGGTTAACCCGTCAGTTGAGTAAGCCATGACTATCTTCAACTGTTTTAACCCATGACCAATTTTTGTAACTAAGCAACTATGGAATCCCAATATATTTATGACTTTGCAAAGATATTCTCCATTTCGGATTGTTCTTCACATAATCAATTATTTCTGGTAAAATCTTCAGTCTTGCACTCCATTCGGGTTGCAACAAAAGGTAACAATTTTTATTTATCATTACTGCATTATTTTCAGCCCATATAAAATCATTTTTATCCTGAATAATAACTTTTAACTCATTTGCTTTTGAATAAATTTCTTTTAACGGTGGGAATTGTTGTTTGGGTGAAAGGCAGATCCAGTCCCATATCCCCGTCAATTTATGTGAGCCGGAAGTTTCAACAAAAGTTTTAATACCTTTTTTTTTCAGTTCTTTTGTAAAATAATCAAGATTATATAAAGAAGGTTCACCGCCTGTAACAACAACTGCTTTAGCAGGATAGCATATTGCTCTCTCAATTATTTCGTCAGCCCGTACAGGTGGAAAATCTTTTGCATTCCAAGACAATTTAACATCACACCAGTTGCATCCAACATCACACCCGCCAATCCTGATAAAATAAGCAGGTTTTCCAGTATGAAAACCCTCACCCTGAATGGTATAAAATTCTTCCATCAAAGGCAATAGTTTTCCGTTATTAAGTTCGGTGTTAATATTTTTCCACATAAAAATCTAATATAGCACTTTGCTATTAATTATAAACTTCCTTCTTAGCTGCTTTCATAGTATTTTTCAGAAGTGAAACAATTGTCATTGGTCCAACCCCGCCGGGAACAGGAGTGATATAACTGCATTTTTTTGAAACCTCATCAAATTTAACATCTCCAACTAATTTATATCCTGATTTGGTATCTGTAGATTTTACTCTGTGGATTCCAACATCAATTACAACTGCATCTTTTTTAACCATATCAGAAGTAACAAATCCGGGTGTTCCTATTGCTGCAATTAAAATATCAGCACTCCTGCATATTTTTTCTATATTTTTAGTTTTGCTGTGGCAAACCGTAACTGTACAATTTCCAGGATAAGCTTTACGAGACATTAAAATACTTATCGGTGTTCCAACAATATTGCTTCTACCCAAAACAACACAATTTTTCCCGGCTGTTTCGATATTATACCGTTCAAAAAGCTGAAGAATACCATAAGGTGTAGCCGGTAAATACGTAGGCAGGTTTAACACCATTTTTCCAACATTAAGCGGATGGAAACCATCTACATCTTTTGAAGGATCAATACTTTCAATAATTTTATTAACGCTGATATCTTTTGGTAAAGGAAGCTGAACTATCAAACCGTCTATTTCATCATCTTTATTAATAAAATCAACTACTTTAAGTAATTCTTTTTCAGTGATATCATTAGGAAATTTATATAAAGAAGAAATAAATCCAACTTCTTTACAAGACTTTTCCTTTCCTGAAACATAAGTTTGACTTGCGGGGTCATCACCAATTAGAACAGCCGCCAGATGAGGAGCATCTTTTCCTATATCAATCATTTCTGCAACTTCTTTGGTTATTTCCGATTTTATTTCAGTAGCAGTTGCTTTTCCGTCAATTATTTTCATGTAAATATGTTAAGGTGTTTGTGTATTTATGTTAGTTTGGCGTTTGGCGTTTAGCGTTTGGCATTTTTCATTACTTAGAACATTTTTATTTTGTTTTTTGAAATTGTAAATTATTCCAAAATTAACTGATAAAGAACGGTTATAAATATTCTGAAAATTGTTGAGTGTTTCTGAAGTCCATTGTTGAGGATTGTAACCATGTTCCGTATTCTTTGCAGACTTGCTTAAGCCAAAATTATACCTGCCACCAATCATTAATTTAACTTTGTCACACAAAGGTATTTTTATTCCTAATCCAATCACAGCACCTATTTCATTTTTGTTAAACTGGTCTTTTGCATCATAACTATGATCATATTTTACTAATTCTGGTGTTGATGTAGAGGTTCCAATAGTCTGATTATCTGCTGATATTAATATGCTAAAATAAAATCCAGTGTAACTAAAATATCTAACCGACCTACCAAATTCGAAATTAGCTATTAATGGTACAGTTAAATATTTTAATTCATAATTTCCTGAATAACCACCACCAATAAGTACGTTTTTAAATTCAAAACCTTTTTCTTCATAATTAAATTCTGATTGCAGAAAAAGAAAATTATTAATCCGATAATTAATTATTAATCCAAAATTTTGACCAACTTCTTTTTTTATTTGTGTATTTTCAAAATATATAAAATCACACCTTCCTTTAATATTGGACCAATTTATTCCATCTTTAATACCGACTGAAAATTTCTGAGCAAATAATGAATTGCAAAATATTAATAACAATATAAAGAAAAAGCTGACTTTTTTCATCTTGTAAATTTTAGTCAATTCGTTTTTTAATATTGTAAATTATTCCAAAATTAACTGATAAAGAACGGTTATAAACATTCTGAAAATTGTTGAGTGTTTCTGAAGTCCATTGTTGAGGATTGTAACCATGTTCCGTATTCTTTGCAGACTTGCTTAAGCCAAAATTATACCTGCCACCAATCATTAATTTAACTTTGTCACACAAAGGTATTTTTATTCCTAATCCAATCACAGCACCTATTTCATTTTTGTTAAACTGGTCTTTTGCATCATAACTATGATCATATTTTACTAATATGGGTGGTTGTGTATGTGTTATTATTGACGATACAACAGTTTGATTATCGGCTTTTATTAATATGCTATAATATAAGCCAGTGTAACCAAAATATTTAACCGACCTGCCGAATTCAAAATTAGCTAACAATGGAATTGAAATACTATTTATTCGATAACTACCAGAATAACCTATTCCATCTAACCAAATATCACTCTCAAATTTAAATCCCTTTTCTTCATAATTAATTTCTGTTTGCAGATAAAGAAAATTATTAATCTGATAGTTAATTATTAATCCAAAAATATGTCCATTCACTTTTTTAATTTGCGTGTTCTCGAAATTTGTAAAATCATATCTTCCTTTAATTGT
>CAZREZ010000337.1:0-3778 GCA_964599115.1 uncultured Bacteroidales bacterium | reverse complement strand
CCCATTCTAATTTTTCTGCCCTGAATTTATAATACAGTTTTCCGTTTTTGAATTTTTCAAGAGAAAATTTGCGACCTAAATTAGTTGAATTGTTATAATTTTCAACATATATAAATGTACCCGGACTTGTTTGCAGATGGATATTTCTGTCTTTATTCTTAGTAAGTTCTTCCATGTATTTGTCCTTAAAATCTCTTTTTTTCTCGTTTGTTTGAGGAATTAAAAAATTTGCCAGATAAAATGATAATATTGCTAAAAATGCTGCAGAAATAAAATAAGGTCGTAAAAATCTTCTAAAACTTATACCGCTGCTTAGTATTGCAATTATTTCGGTATTTGAAGCCATTTTTGAAGTGAAGAAAATTACCGAAATAAACGTGAACAGATAAAGAAAGAGATTTACGAAATATGGAATAAAGTTCAGGTAATAAGAGAAAATTATATCATATAATGGTGCATCATTTTCCAGAAATTCGTCAATGTTTTCAGATACATCAAAAATTACTACAATAACAATGAGCAATGAAATTGCAAAGAAAAAAGCGAAGAGGAATTTTTTTATGATATAAATATCAATTATTTTCATGTATTATTATACGTTTTGTTAAAATCAATAAATTACAATCTTCTATTCAAATTTTTAAGCAGTTGATTTTTCCATTGAGCAAAAGTGCCGTTTAAAATTTGCTTATGAGCTTCTTCAGTCAGCCACGTATAAAACCGTAAATTATGAATGCTTGCTATCATGGCAGCAAGCATTTCGCCGGCAACAAAAAGGTGTCTTAAATATGCTTTTGTATAATAATTATCAACAAACGAAGTACCTTCCTCATCAATAAAAGAAAAATCGTTTTTCCATTTTTCGTTTTTAATATTTAAAATACCGTTTTTTGTATATAATATTCCGTGTCGTGCATTCCTTGTCGGGATAACGCAATCAAACATATCAATGCCCAAAGCAATACTTTCCAAAATATTTACAGGAGTTCCCACACCCATTAAATAACGGGGTTTTTCGCTTGGTAGTATTCTGCAAACCAAATCAGTAATTGCGTACATTATTTCGTGAGGTTCGCCAACCGACAAGCCGCCAATAGCATTTCCTGAAGCATTATATGAGGAAATTACTTCGGCTGATTCTTTACGAAGGTCATTATAAACACTACCCTGAACTATCGGGAACAGCGATTGCGCGTAGCCGTATTTACATTCGGTTTGTTTAAAATGTTTATCACATCTTTCAAGCCATCTGTGTGTAATTTCCATTGATTTTTTTGCATAATCATAATCACACGGAAATGGTGTACATTCATCAAAAGCCATAATAATATCTGCCCCTATTATTCTTTGAATATCAATTACTGTTTCGGGTGTGAATTTATGTTTTGAGCCATCAATATGTGATTGAAAAATTACTCCATCTTCTGTAAGTTTACGTTTATGTGAAAGAGAATAAACCTGGTAACCTCCACTATCGGTTAAAATCGGTTTACCCCAGCCGTTAAATTTGTGCAGTCCGCCGGCTTGTTCAATTACATCAATTCCCGGGCGAAGATAAAGATGGTATGTGTTTCCGAGAATTATCACTGCTTTGATATCATCACTTAATTCCCTGAAATGAACAGCTTTAACAGCACCGGCTGTACCAACCGGCATAAAAACAGGTGTTTTAAACTTTCCATGTTCAGTATGGATTTCGCCTGCCCGCGCGTATGAATTTTTATCTCTACCGCAAATCCTGAACTTCATATCAAAAAAAATTTTCTCAAAGATAAATGATATTCGTAAAGAATGAATAATTTTGTTTTTTAAAACTTCTATAATGCAACTTGAAAATCCATATTTGTCATATTTTTTACTGATTGTTTTTATAATTTTTGTTGCATGTACAATAAAACAATTATTGTTTTACTGGTGTGTTTTCAGCAGACTTGCATTTTTCAGGGAAAAGAAAAAAATTAAAAAGAAAAAACCCGTTTCAGTTGTATTGTGTGCAAAAAACGAATATTTCAATCTTAAAAAGAACCTACAGCTTATCCTCGAACAGGATTATCCTGATTTTGAAGTTGTTGTTGTTAATGATTCATCAAACGATGAATCTATTGATTTACTTAATGATATGTCAATAAAATATCAAAATTTAAAGATTGTTGATATTAAACAAAATCTGAATTTTTTTTCAGGGAAAAAATTTCCATTGTCTCTGGGAATAAAATCGGCAAAAAACGAATTAGTATTACTTACTGATGCCGATTGCAAACCAAGCAGTAAAAACTGGATAAGCAAAATGGCATTAAATTTTAGAAAGAAAACCGAAATTGTTCTTGGTTATGGACCTTATTATGAAAGAAAAGGTTTTTTGAATAAATTGATACGGTTTGACACATTGCATATTGCTATCCAATATTTGTCATTTTCTTTGTGTGGATTAACTTATATGGGAGTGGGCAGAAATCTTGCTTATCGCAAATCATTGTTTTATAAGAGCAAAGGCTTTATACCTCATTATAAAATAAAATCAGGTGATGATGACCTGTTTATAAACAGGGTTGCAAATAAAAATAATACACAAATTGAAATAAACCCGGAAACCTTTACTTTTTCCGATGCCGAAAAAACTTTTTCAGCATGGATAAAACAGAAAAAAAGACATCTATCAACAGGTAAATATTATAAAAAAAAGTTTTTATTCTTTTTGGGAAATTATTCATTAAGCCAATCTTTATTTTATCCAACTTTTATTATTCTGCTTTGTTTTAATTATAATATTTATTTAATGCTATCATTGTTCATTATAAGACTGTTAAGTCAATTATTCATCTTAAGAAAATGCATGAATAAACTAAATGAAAAAAAATTATTAGTACTTTCGCCTTTTCTTGAGCTGATTCTGATTATTTTGAATCCGTTTCTTTTATTGTCAAATTTATTTGTTAGGCAAAATAAATGGAAGTAAATCCACATCTTACAAAGAAAGGGCTACATGATTTCAAGTTAGTTCAGTCAGCTGTAAAAACCGGCGACCAGAAAGCTTACGCTGAGTTGTTGAATAATTACAGGGATTCGCTTTATTACATGTTGCTGAAAATGACTAACAATCCAAATGATGCTGACGACCTTACCATTGAAGCTTTCGGTAAAGCATTTAAAAAGTTGCATCAATACACACCTGATTTTGCTTTTAGTACATGGTTATTCAAAATTGCTTCAAATAATTGTATTGACTTTATCAGGAAGAAAAAAAAGAATACATTTTCAATGAATAAATCTTATGAAAATAAAGAAGGAGATGAACTGGCAAATAAAATACCCTCACAAACTCTTGACCCTGAAGAAAATATTATAAAAAAGCAAAAAATTAAATTGATGCACGAAATTGTTGAAAAGCTAAAGCCACACTATCGCACTCTTATTGAACTTCGTTATTTTAAAGAATATTCTTATGAAGAGATTTCTGTGGAGTTAGATCTTCCATTAGGTACTGTTAAAGCTCAGTTATTCAGAGCAAGAGAATTTCTTTTTAATATCCTGAAACATTCACAGGAGAAAATTTGACATTTTTGAAACTTTTAATTACCTTTGTCGTTACTAACGTGAAAGGATGGTATGATTATTTCATTTGCTTCAAAGAATACTGAAAAAATCTGGAATGGTGAAAGAGTTGGAAAGTTACCCGTTGAGATTCAACATGTCGGGAGAAGAAAGTTAAGAATGCTTAATAATTCTCAAAACATATTAGATTTAAGAATTCCACCATCAAACAGATTAGAGAAATTAT
>CAZREZ010000336.1:0-3784 GCA_964599115.1 uncultured Bacteroidales bacterium | reverse complement strand
TATTTTTGTAGAAAAACCTATAAGGTTTTAGTTTTTAACTTTATATTCTGAACACAATATTATAACTTAAGAAATATGGATTTAAATAAAAGAATTAAGACATTTATCAGCTTAGGCGAATTTTTAAGTTTTTTTAAAAAAGATGTTGAGTTTAATGATAATTCAAATGTTCTCTTAAGAAATCATTACAATTCATTTAACAACATTATTAAAACAAGTTATAAAAAAAATGCATGGTTTACCGAAGTAAATGCCAGGTATGCAATAAGTTCAATTTCCGAAAGCTTAAAAGAAAAGAACATAAAAAAATGGATAAAGCCATATATTAAAAAATTTAATATTAATAAAGTATCAAAAGGGGTAGGTGTTGTAATGGCTGGGAATATCCCTGCTGTTGGCTTTCACGACTTTTTATGTGTGTTGATTTCGGGAAATACTTTTGTGGGGAAACTTTCATCGCAAGACCCGGAATTATTGCCTGTTATTGCCAAAGTTTTGATTGACATTGAACCTGAATTTAAAAACAATATTGAATTTACTGATAAAGAATTAAGCAATTTTGATGTTATTATTGCAACAGGCAGTGATAACACTTCGCGTTATTTTGAATATTATTTTGGTAAATACCCGAATATTATCCGCAAAAACAGAAATGGTGTAGCAGTGATTTCCGGTAATGAAACGCAGGATGAATTAAGACTGCTCGGACTGGATATTTTTACTTATTTCGGTTTGGGCTGCCGTAATGTTTCAAAACTTTTTGTTCCGCGAAATTATTCTTTTGATAAGTTTTTTGAAGCAGTTAAAAACTATGAAAACATTATTGAACATTATAAATACAGAAATAATTACGATTATTATAAATCAATTTATCTTATTAATAAAACAGCACATTTGGATAATGGATTTTTAATGTTAAAAGAACATAAAGGATTTGGTTCTCCGATTTCAGTAGTTTATTTTGAATATTATGAAAATAAGAACGAATTAAATAATTTACTAAATTCAAATGCTGAAAAAATACAGTGTCTAATTTCAAATGACAAGGAAATAAATTCCTGCATTTCTTTTGGTAAAAGCCAGTCACCGCAATTATGGGATTATGCCGATGGTATTGATACGATGGAGTTTTTGTTGGGTGTTTGATGAATAAGAAGCCAAGGCTGGTTAGCGGTAATAAATTGTTTAAAGGATTTTTTTAACAAGTTGGAATCAACTGCAATTAATGGTTTAAAATCGCTTACCAGCTAAATTAAAAAAAATATTATCAAAAAAACTTGACAACAATATTGTTGTTATGTATCTTTGCCAACAAATTTGTTGTCATTATGGAAAATATAAAGTGGATACATCCAAAAACCAAAATTGGCCCACCTGCTGAGGGTGATAGTTATATAAGACGTCAATACATAAATGATGAATTCTGGCGTGAAATAAACAAAGGAAATCATATTTTATTTACAGCTCCGAGAAGAGTTGGGAAGACATCTATTATGAAAGACCTGGTAACGAATTGTTTATCAGATTATATTTGTCGCTATGAAAACATCGAATCATACAGGAATCAAAAACAGTTTTTCAAACATCTGTTTAATATTCTGTTAAATCAACTTCACACATTTAGAAAAACAAAGAATAAAGTCAGCAATTGGATAAAAAGCCGTGGAATAGGCGAAATTAGCATTGAAGGAAATATTAAATTTTTCAAAAAGGAATTAGATTATAAAGATGAGCTATTATCGCTGATTGAAGAATTAAACAAGATGGATAATAAAGTGGTTTTGTTTTTAGATGAATTTCCGGAAGTTGTTTCTTCAATAAAAAAAATTGAAAGCAAAGAGAAGGCAATTGAAATGCTTCACACTCTCAGAGCTATACGTCAAAATGAAAATTTCAACCGTTTTATTCTTGTTTTAGCCGGCTCAATTGGACTGGAACAAGTTGTGGAAACTCTTGACAGACCAAAATTAATTAACGAACTCCATCGCATACGGATATCTCCATTAAACAAAAATGAAGCTATTCAACTAATCAAACAATTGACTGATGGTGCAAGCATGCAAATCGGAAAAGAACAAACAAATTATATTTTAAAGAAAATAGATATTCTTATACCATATTTTATTCAACTTATTATTGAAGAATCAGATATAATTCTTTATAAACAAAACAGGACTGAAGTTAAAAATGAAGATATTGACATGGCTTTTGATAACATAGTGAAACACGATGAGAACTTGCAGGATTGGGAATCCAGGTTAAAACCACCTTACCTTAAAAAAAATGATTACGGTTTTTGTAAAGAAATGCTTACAATTTGTGCTTTTGAAAATAGAATATCGATCCAGCAAATATATAATCTGGCAAATAAATGGAAACAAAAAGATGAATATATGAAGCGAGTTAAAATGATGGAACGTGACGGATATATTGTTGAAGAAAATCGCTTCTACCTGTTTGTTTCTCCAATCCTGCAAGTATGGTGGAAACGTCAACATCCTGAATTTGAATTTGAAAAATAAAAATAATGAAAAATAAAGCAAAAATAAGAAATATCTATTTTTATCAATCACCTAACCTGACTGATGATGAAATCAAGAAGCATTTTGTAGTCAGGCAAAATGAATTTCAAAGAATTATATCTGAGATAAAGAGAGATGATATGAATGGCTCTATTCAGCATTTTCTCCTTATTGGCAGGAGGGGGAGTGGTAAATCTACTCTGCTTCGCAGAATACAGGCAGAAATAAATACAGATAAAAATCTAAATAATAAATTGATAGTTATTAATCTTAGCGAAGAACAAGCCGGTGTATATCGCTTATTTGATTTGTGGGATTTGGTGATACGCGAATTAAAAACAAGAAATTACATTACCGAAGAAACCGATTGGATGGATTTTAAGGATGACCCAACTGAATATTCTAAATCCCTATATTTAAATATTCGTACAGTATTGAAGAATGCTGATAAAAAACTAATTTTATTAGTGGACAATATTGACCGGATTTTTGACAACATTGGAGACGATGCCCATTTATTGCGAGAATTGTTGATGAACTACAATGATTTACGTATTATAGGCGGAAGCACTCGCCTTAGCGAACATTACTGGAAATATGGGAAAGCATTTTACCAGTTTTTCAGAATTATCAGACTTGATAGCTTAACCGCTGATGAGGTAAGAGAACTGTTAATTTATTGGAGCGAATTTCTGGAACTTCCGGAAATCAGGCAATTCATAGAAAAACACCCGGGACAGATTGATACTATCAGAGTATTGACTGATGGTATGCCACGCACTTTATTGAACTTTATTGAAATATTAATTGACCGTCCCGAACAAAACGGCTTTGAATATTTACGTTTGATTATTGACAGGGCTACACCGCTTTACCAGGAACGGCTTTCAAAGCTTCCATCTGCACAAAGGAAGATAGTTCTGGAACTCTCTTTTTTCTGGGATGCAGTTAAATTGAGACCGCTTATTGAAAATTGTAAAATGACAGGAAAAATAATTTCAGCGCAACTCAACAAACTTGTATATTCCGGGATAGTTGAAAAAATAAAAGGACAGCAAAAAGACAATTTATACCGTCTTTCCGAACGCTTTTTTAACCTTTGGCTGTTAATGACACAAGGAGGTCCTAAAGAAAAGCATGAGGTAAAATATCTTACTATTTTTCTTGAAAACTGGTACGACAGGGATGAATTGTTGCAAATTTTCTCAAAACACCTGGGAGATTTAGATACAAAAGATATGAAAAAAGATTACGCCATACTA
>CAZREZ010000335.1:0-3802 GCA_964599115.1 uncultured Bacteroidales bacterium | reverse complement strand
CAATGTATTCAATTGATCCTTGTGCAACAAAAAATTCGCCTGTGGAAATATCCAAAAAAGAAACGCCAGAATCGTTTGAATCCAAATGAACACCAGCTAAAAAATTATTTTCTTTTTGTTCAAGGATTTTATCATTATATGATACGCCTGGAGTTACCAATTCTGTCACTCCTCTTTTAACAATTTTTTTTGCTAATTTCGGGTCTTCCAACTGATCACAGATAGCAACCCGCTGTCCTGCTTTTACAAGTTTGGGCAAGTATGTATCAATTGCATGATAAGGAAATCCTGCTAATTCAATATAGGAATTTGTTCCATTTGCCCTTCTGGTTAAAACAATACCTAAAATATTAGAAGTTTTTATGGCATCCTCTCCAAAAGTTTCATAAAAATCACCAACCCGAAACAACAACAATGCATCAGGGTATTTTGCTTTAATAGCATTGTATTGCTTCATCAAAGGTGTTTCTGCTATTTCCCTCTTCTTATTCAACTTGTCCTAATTTGATTTAATAATTCAAAAGCAAAGTTAAAATTATTAAATTAAATAAAACAAAACATCTTGATTTATAAAATCTGATTTAAAATAACTGACTACCTTTGCAAGCATTATCATATCTTTTATTTAATATATGCGGAAACTCAAAAATAGCGAGCTTAAAAGGTTATCAGTTGATGAATTCAAAGCTGCAGACAAAATGCCTGTTATTATTATTTTAGATAATATCAGAAGTTTAAATAATATTGGTTCTGTTTTCAGGACTGCAGATGCATTTAAGATTAAAAGCATTCATTTATGCGGTATCACAGCCAAACCACCACATAAAGACATTCATAAAACTGCTTTGGGTGCAACGGACTCTGTTGACTGGAAATATTTCATAAACACAAATGATTCAATAGATTATTTAAAAAAAAATAAATATACTATCTTTGCCGTTGAGCAGGCAGAAGAAAGTATTTCACTGGAAAAATTCAATCCAACACCATTTAATAAAATTGCTCTTGTATTTGGTAATGAAATTAAAGGGGTATCAAATGAAATTATGGAAAAAGTAGATGGATGCATTGAAATTCCTCAGTTTGGCACAAAACATTCATTAAATATCTCTGTAAGCACAGGCATTATTATATGGGATTTATTTATTAAATTAAAGAAAACGTAACTTTATAAAAACTAAAGGCGTATAACCTTAAAAATATAATTTTAGATAAAAAAATATTATTTTAGAATAATTAAGTATTCAATTCAAAAATTAATTAATTTTGCAAAAAAACATAATTAACAACATCTTGTTAATTTTTTTCACATAAATATTTGAAATATAATAATTAATATTATATATTTGTAAATTACTAAATTTAAATTCATTCATTAATTAACATAGAAACGTCATGAAAAATTTTTATCAAATTATTTTAAAGGTAACTTTAATTTCCTTATTTGGGATTATTCCTGTTATTTTTTACGGGCAGGAAACAGAAGAAAAAGTTGAATTAAAAGTAAAAGAAAAAACAGGATCATTTGATCCATATTGGTTTTTTGGTGGTCACCTCGGAGCAAGTTTTTTTCACGGTGATGTTGCCAGATACGGTTTCGCACCTGATTGGGGTAAAATCGATATAGGTGGAGATCTATTTTTTGGAAGGCAGCTTTCATCTGTTATTGGTGTGGATGTACGATTTTACAGAGCATTCCTTAACGGTGAAAAAAAAGGATTAAATCGCACATTTGAATCCGACCTATATGATTATACAATCAACGCAAAATTCAATTTCAGTAATTTATTCTTTGATTATAAACCTGATAGGTTTATCACATTTCATGGTTTAATTGGTTTTGGACAAGTACAATATAAGTCAAGACTATATGACTATACTACAGATAAACAAATCCGTGAATTAGGTTTTAAAAACAGTACTGGCAAAGAAAAGGGCAAAGGCATCAATGGCAGAAGAATTATTGCAATAATTCCTGTTGGAATTGGATTTGACTTTGCATTAGCTGAAAGCTGGGATTTAAATTTGGACTGGACACTTAAATTTTGCGATACCGACCTTATTGACGGTTATGTAGGTGGTGCAAAAGCAATTAAACAAGATATGTATAGCTTTCTCGGAATAGGAGCCACTTATAAATTTGGTTATGCGAGCGGCATAAAAAAGATGGCTAAAGATTATGATTTAGTTAAGTTTGAAGCAACTCCCAAAGTGCTTAAAGAAAAAGGCGGAATAGTTGAACTTACAGTTCAAGGCACCATACCTGAAAAGTATTTTGGTAAAAAAGCAGCAATGTTTTTTGAACCTGTTTTGGTTTATGAAGGTGGCGAATATCCACTAAAACCAATAACTTTAATCGGAGAAGATGTTGTAGGTGACGGTATTGTAATAAACAGCAAAACCGGTGGCACATTCACTTATACTGATAGTTTCCCATTTGTACCGGAAATGGCTAACTCAGAACTTGTTGTTGAGCCTATCGTTTACCAAGTAAAAGAAACGATTCATCCAAATAAAAACGAAATCAAGGAAAAGGTAAAATTTGAAGTATTACCGGAAAGAAAGCTTGCTGATGGTGTTATTTTCACTTCAAAAAGAGTTATGGATAGTGAAATCATTCTTTTATCAGCCCATGGTTATGAAAAAGAAACTATAATTACAGAAACTGCTAAAATTTTCTTCCCTGTTAACAGGTATAATCTTAACTGGGCATTACCAATGAATAAATTACAGGTTTCTAAAGACAACCTGACAACAATGTTTGATTTTGTAGCTTTAGGATGGGATATTAAAGGTATTGATATAAATGGATGGGCATCACCAGAAGGAGAAGAAACATTTAACGACGGACTTTCTGAAAACAGGGCAAATGCAGCTTATAAATGTATGCTTAAAAAACTCAAGAGACTTGTCCGTGCTAAAAATTCATTGGTCAACTTTAAGGATCCTAAAGAAGACATTACTTTCAATATTACTTCATACGGACCCGATTGGAACGGTTTCCTGAAGGCTGTAAAAACATCAGATATTGCAGATAAGAATGTTATCCTCAATGTTATTAATTCAGCCGGAGATGCTTTGAAAAAAGAACAGGAAATCAGAAATATGATATTAATTTATCCTGAAATTGAAGAAAATCTATTGCCTCCACTCAGGAGAGCTGAAATATCAGTCAATTGTTATGAACCTAAAAAAACTGATGAAGAAATCGCTCAGTTAGCTACAACTTATCCCGATTCTTTAAATATTGAAGAAATATTATATGCAGCAACACTTACTGACGATTATGGCAATAAATTAACAATTTACGAAACTATTATTATTGTTTATCCTAACAACTGGACAGCTTATAACAATGCCGCTACTATTAATTTATCGCTTGGTAATCTTGACAAGGCTGCTGTTCTTCTTGATAAAGCAAATAATTTATCACCAAACAATCCTGAAATCCTTAATAATTTAGGAGTTCTTGCTTGTAAAATAGGTGATTATTCTGATGCTGAAGCTTTATTTAAGAAAGCTCAAAGCTATGGAGCAGATGAAAGTTATAACTTAGGAATAATTGAAATTGCTAATGGTAATTACGATAAAGCATTGAAATTGTTCGGTGCTACCAAATGTGATTACAATGTTGCTTTAGCACAGATGCTTACAGAAAACTTTACTAAAGCTGAGAAAAATCTTAAATGCGCTGAAAAAGATGCAGCAAATTATTACTTGCTTGCAGTTATTGGAGCTCATACTGATAATTCATCAATGATTTTTGATAACTTAATAAAAGCAGTAGAGTTAGATGCTTCTT
>CAZREZ010000334.1:0-3806 GCA_964599115.1 uncultured Bacteroidales bacterium | reverse complement strand
ATTCAACAAAGGGCTTAATCCTGTTTATGCAGCTAAAAAACTTGGCTTTCCAATATATACAATTGCTCTTGGTGATACAAATAAACAAAAAGATATTAAAATAACTAAGGTTAATTATAACCGTATTGCTTATCTTAAAAATAAATTCCCGTTGGAAATTATTATTAATGCTGAAAAATGCAAATTAGAAAAATGTAAGCTTATTATTACAAAAGGAGATAAAGAATTATTTTCACAGAATATTAATATTACTGATAACGATTTTATTCAAACCGTTTTATTACATATTGAAGCCAAAGAAACAGGATTACAGCATTATACAGTAAGACTTACAAATTTGAAAAACGAAATTAGTTATTCAAACAATGTTCAGGATATTTTTATTGATATAATTGATTCAAAGCAAAAGATATTGATATTGGCAAATTCACCTCACCCTGATATTACAGCTTTAAAATTTGCTATCGAAGATAAGGAAAGCTATCAGGTTGAAGATTATTTATATAATGATTTTAAAAAGCAGGTTACAGGATATAATTTGGTGATATTGCATCAGTTGCCATCTTTTAAAAATTCTTTAAGCGATCTGTTCTTTTCAATAAATAAAGCAAGAATTCCATTATTATTTATTATAGGTGTCCAAACCGATTTAAATACATTTAATAAACTTAATACAGGACTATCAATATGGGGTGAAAAAAATACTTTTAATGAAGCACTTCCAATAATTAATAAAGAATTTGTTTTGTTTTCTATAAGTATTGATTTAAAAAAGATTATTGGTAAATTACCACCGTTAAATAGTCCGTTTGGAAGGTATAATATATTAAATTCAACAAATCAGCTTTTTAATCAAAAAATCGGAAGTGTTGAAACGCTAAATCCATTAATTATTTTTAATCAGAATCAGGATTTAAAATACGGGATTATTGCAGGAGATGGAATATGGAGATGGCGGCTGACAAATTATTTTATTGAAGAAAATCATAATGCCTTTAATGAGCTTGTTCAAAAAATTATTCAGTATCTTTCGGTTAAAGAAGAAAAAAGTTACTTTAGAGTATTTGGGGGAAATGATTTTCCTGAAAACGAAAATGTGGAATTTGATGCTGAACTTTATAATGAAAGCTATGAATTGATCAATCATCCGGAGGTTGAAATATCAATAATAAATGATGATGAGAAAAAATACCCTTTTGTTTTCAGTAAAACCGGAAATTCATATCATTTGGATGCAGGAAGTTTTCCGGTTGGAACATACCAATATCTTGCTAAAACAAAAGTTAGGAAAAAAATTTATGAAACTAAAGGAGAGTTCATTGTTTCTGCTTTGAATATTGAAACTAACAATACTATTGCTGATCATAATCTGTTATTTAGATTAGCAAAATCAAAAGATGGTGAAATGGTTTATCCATCACAAATGAATGATATTTATGGCTTAATTAATGAGCGTGAAGACATAAAAACTATTATTTATACACAAAAGCGACTTGAGGAGTTAATAAATATAAAATGGGTACTTATTTTAATAATTGTTTTATTAACAGCTGAATGGTTTATGCGTAAACAGAGCGGGGCATATTAATGGTTCGATAATAAACACTGTAGTTAAATTCATTTCAATAAATATCATGTTTTTTATTATATCAAAAATATTATCAATTTTTCTTTCTCCAATTCTCTGGATTTTTGCGCTTGTGTTAATATCATTATTCTCAAAAAAAAGGAGGAAATCAAGAAAGTACATGATTGCAGCTATTATACTATTTGTAATATTTTCAAATTCTTTTATTATTGATGAAGTGATGCGGGTATGGGAAGTTCCTGTAACAAAAACCGAAGAACTGGATGATTGCTATGATGTTGGTATTGTGTTAGGCGGAGGTATAGTCACATACGATTCAAAAAACGACAGGCTTACTTACAGAAATAATATTGACAGAGTTTTACAGGCAATTGAATTATATAAAATTGGAAAGATTCAGAAGATTCTTGTTTCGGGAGGTGCAGGTAATATTGTATTTCGAGACATGCTGGAATCGGTTTTTATTAAGAGATTTCTATTAAATATCGGAATTAAAGAAGAAGATATTATTATTGACTCGATTTCGGATAATACACATGAAAATGCTGTTTACAGTGCAATAATTTTGAACGAAAATTCCCCTGAAGGAAAAATTTTATTGATTACTTCTGCACATCACATGCGAAGGGCAAAAGCATGTTTTTTGCATGAAGGGATAATTACAACACCATACAGTACAAATAAATTTGCAGGCGACAGAAGATTTCAGTTTGAACATCTTTTTGTGCCCCAAATAATTAATTTTGTTTTCTGGCAAAGACTGACACACGAAACATTAGGTTACATAACTTATGCTATTATGGGGTATATTTAGTCCCTCTATAAACTAAGTATTTAGAACTTTTTTTAAAAATTACAAATTACAAGCACCAAAATTCAAATAAATTCCAATGTTCAAAAATTCAATGACCAAAACAGTTTCAAGCTATTTGATTATTGATTTTTGGTGCTTTAATTTAAAAAATCGTTTGACTTTATGGACAGACAATAAAGTCCGACAGTTTAAACCTGCCCGTTCGTTCAGGTGGGTAAATATAAAAAAATTTAAATGACATCACTAACATTATTTTATATCATAATAGGCATTTTAATTTTTGATTATTTACTTGAGAGAATTCTTGATTATTTGAATAGTACTTATTGGAGCAATACATTGCCAAAAGAGCTTGAGGGTATATATGAAGAAGATAAATACCGTAAATCGCAGGATTATGAAAAAGTAAAACAACGGTTTTCATTACTTACCGATTCCTTAACATTTATTGCCATGATTTTAATGTTGATATTCGGAGGATTTGCCTATATTGATGAATTTGTCAGGCATTACACAACAAATCCCATATTATTGGCATTATTCTTTTTCGGGATATTGGGTATGGCTGCTGATATACTCTCAACACCATTTTCCATTTACAGTACTTTTGTTATTGAAGAAAAGTTCGGTTTTAATAAAACCACTCCAAAAACATTTATTCTTGATAAAATTAAGGGATTGTTGCTCGGAGCCATAATAGGAGGAGGATTATTGGCATTAATTGTTTTAATTTATATTTCTACCGGCAAATGGTTTTGGATTATTGCCTGGGGCGCAATTAGTGTTTTTATGATTTTTATGACCATGTTTTATTCAACTTTGATTGTGCCGATATTTAATAAGCAAACACCTTTGAAAGATGGTGAATTACGTGATGCTATTGAGAATTTTGCAAGAAAGGTTGGATTCAAACTGGATAATATTTTTGTTATTGACGGTTCAAAACGCTCAAAAAAGGCAAATGCTTATTTCAGTGGTTTGGGTGCAAAAAAACGTATTGTGCTGTACGATACTTTAATAAATGATCATTCTGTTGATGAATTAGTTGCTGTTCTTGCACACGAAATAGGTCATTATAAAAAGAAACATACTTTAACAGGTATAATCATTTCTTTGGCTCAAACAGGATTAATGTTGTTTATCCTGTCATTATTTATTGGAAACCCTGTTTTATCTAAAGCTCTTGGAGCTAATGAGGGAAACTTTCATATGGGAATACTTGCATTTGGATTGCTTTACAGTCCGTTATCATTAATTTTAGGATTGGTTATGAATATTGTTTCACGGAAAAATGAGTACACTGCCGACAGATTTGCAGGGAAGAACTATAATGCTCAGGCTTTAATCGCAGCTTTAAAAAGATTGTCTGTAAATAATCTCAGCAACCTGAAACCACATCCTGTT
>CAZREZ010000333.1:0-3849 GCA_964599115.1 uncultured Bacteroidales bacterium | reverse complement strand
AGAAATTTAATATTCCAACTATTAATGAGGATTTCTTTTCACAGCAAATGATGAAGAGATTGAGGGAAAGAAGAGATTAAGGAATTATGGGATGAGAGAATTATAAAATAATAAAAAATGAAAACATTAATAAAAATAGCATGGCGAAGTCTTTGGCGGAATAAAAAAAGGACATTTATTACAACTTCATCAATTTTACTGGCAGTATTTCTGGCAATGTTTATGCGTTCGATGCAAATCGGCAGTTACGACAATATGATAATGGCAGGAATAACAGAGGTTGGATATATACAAATACATGATAGTGGTTATTGGGATAACCGGTCAATTAACCGTTCCTTTATTTATTCGGAAACGCTTAAAGAAAAAATCAAAAAAGTAAAAAATGTCAGTTCTTTGATTCCACGATTAGAAACATTTGCCTTAGGATCTTATGGAGAACAAACCAAAGGTGTTATGCTTATCGGGACAGACCCTGAAATAGAAAATAACCAAACTCACTTAGCTAATAAAATTGTTAAAGGAAGGTATCTGAATAAAAATGATAATGGAATTCTTGTTGCTGAAAAATTAGCGAAATATTTTAAAGTAGATGTTAACGACACACTGGTTTTATTAGGACAAGGCTTTCAGGGAATTACTGCAGCAGGCAAATACAGGATTGTCGGGATATTACATTTTCCCTCACCACAAATGGACAACCAAATGGTTTTTATGAGTTTGAGCAATGCACAGAATTTAATTTCCCCTTATGTACCTGATATTTTATCATCGGTTTCTATTATGTTACATAAACCTTCAAGGCTTGAGCAAACAATTGATGAACTAAAAATTTCTCTTGGTAATGAATACGAAGTTATTAGCTGGAGAAAAATGTTAACTGAAGTAGTACAGGCAATTCAAAGTGATAATGCCGGCGGAATTATTATGCTGGCAATACTTTACATAATAATAGCTTTTGGAATATTTGGTACAGTGTTGATGATGACTATGGAACGCCGTAAAGAATTTGCAGTTATGGTAGCCGTAGGTATGCGACGCGGAAAATTAACAAAAGTTGTGTTATCGGAAACTATTTTTATAGGAATTATGGGAGTAATTTCAGGTATTATTTTTAGTTTACCGTTTTTAATTTATTTGTATTATAACCCTATACCTCTTACCGGTGAAATGGCAACAATGGCTATTGAATACAATATGGATCCAATTTTACCATTTTCTCTGGCACCGAAAATCTTTGTGAATCAGGGAATAACTGTGCTAATCATCACTTTGCTTGCGGCAATTTATCCTGTTATTATTATTAACAGGTTTAATATTTTAAATGCATTTAGAAGATAGAATTATTAATACTTAAATATTTAAAACTATGATCTGGTCAATATCATGGAGAAATGTTTGGCGAAACAAATTAAGAAGCCTTATAATAATATTTGCTGTTACGATTGGTTTATTCGGAGGAATTATTTCAGCAGCATTTATGGTTGGCTGGATGGAGCAGCGAACCGATGCTGCAATTGAATATGAAATATCAAACATACAATTGCATAATCCTATGTTTCTGCTGAACGAAGAAATAAATTTCACCATAAATAATCCTGACGAAATAATAAATGAAATTAAAACAGTTAAAGGTGTCAAAGCTGTTTGCAAAAGAACTAAAAGCACAGCTATGGCAAGTACTGCCACTACAGGAACTGGAGTTATTATTAACGGTATAAATCCAGATCAGGAAAAACAAGTTACAAAACTGTATGAAAAATTATTGCAAGGTCATTACTTTGAAAAAGATGATAAAATTCCGGCAGTTATCGGACAAAAATTAGCAACAAAACTAAATGCTTACGTAGGTTCAAAAATCGTAATTACAATAGCAAATATTGAAGGAATAATCACTTATGGAGCTTTTAGGGTGGTTGGAATTTATAAAACAAGTAATGATATGTTTGATGAAGTTAACGTTTTTGTGAGAAATAATGAGCTGATAAACCTTATTAGTTTTGATAAAAATAAAACTTCAGAAATTGCAATTGCATTAGATGAAAACAAAGAAACGAATAAAATTGCTGAAATACTAAGGCAGAAATTCAATAAGGAAATAACTGAAGATAAATTTGTAATTCAAACATGGATTGAAATTCAACCTACGCTGAATGCTATGAATGAAATGATGAATTATTTTTCATTTATTTTTCAAATAGTGATTTTAATTGCACTGGCATTTGGAATTATAAACACAATGTTAATGGTTGTTTTGGAACGAACACGGGAAATTGGTATGCTTATGGCAATTGGAATGAATAAAAGCAGGATATTTTTCATGATCATGCTTGAAACTATTTTCCTTTCAGTTATTGGAGGAATTGGTGGTATTATTATTAGTTATTTTGTTGTGGGATATTTTTCAATACATGGAATTAATTTATCAATTGTGTCAGAAGGGCTTAATTCTTTTGGTTTTAGCTCAATTGTTTATTTAAATATTGATTCGCAATTTTATGTTTTCACAGCATTGTTGGTTGTTATAACAGCTATAATATCAAGTATTTATCCAGCTCGTAAAGCTCTTAAATTAAATCCGGCAGATGCTGTCAGGGAGAATATATAAGGAAGTAGAATACAGGATAAAAGATAAAAGTAAAAAGATATAAGTAAAAAGATAAAAGCACACGAAGTCTATACGGATTCACTTCGTTTCATTAGCCCGTATGGGTAAAAAGTAAAAGTCCATTTGCCCTAACAGGCTACACAGAAAAAAATAATTAGGACAATAGAAAAATTAATTAAAATAAAGAACTTATAAATTATTATAAAATGGGAATCATAGAAGTTAAAAATTTGTACAAAGTTTACCAGGACACTAAAGTTCCTGTAAAAGCTGTTAATGGTATTGATTTATCATTTGAAGAAGGTGAATTTTCTGCTGTGGTTGGACCTTCAGGTTCAGGAAAAACAACTTTTTTGAATTTAATTGGAGGATTAGACACACCAACAGCAGGAGAAATACGTATTAACGGCGAAAATATCAGTAACCTGAAATCAAGAAAATTAATTGATTTCAGATTGCAAAACATAGGATTTGTATTTCAGTCATTCAATTTAATTCCGGTTTTAACTGCAATTGAAAATGTAGCTTTTATAATGGAATTGCAGGGCAAATCAAAAATTGAACGCAACAAGAGAGCAAAAGAATTACTAAATGCAGTTGGAATTGGTGATAAAATAAATAATCGACCCGGTGATCTTTCAGGCGGTCAGCAACAGCGTGTATCGGTTGCAAGAGCATTAGCATCTGAACCAAAGTTTATTTTAGCAGATGAACCAACTGCAAATCTTGATTCCAAATCAACAAGCGACCTGCTGGATATCATGCAAAAAATGAATAAAAAATCAAAAATTACTTTTGTTTTCTCAACTCACGACCAAAGAGTTATGGATAAAGCCAGACGTATTATAACTATTGATGACGGAAAGGTAACGAGTGATGAGAATAGGAAGTAGGTTGAAACAAGATAAAAGATAAAAGATAAAAGTAAAAAGTGAAGCGAAGCAAACCCGTATGGGATAAAAATTGAAAGTAAATGCATAGAATTGTGGTGTTTATGTTTTACTTGATTTTTTCTTAAACTTACCATTTTTTTTCTTATTTTTGGTGTACAAAATGGTCAATTTATTTCAGGCAAGGACAGAAAACGTAATCCGTAAATCTTTAAGAACAGTCTTTTCAACTAAAATAATGGAAATACTAAAAAATAAACTGCTATGAAAAATTTAACTTTCTTAATCGTTTTAGTCTTCATCATCCAGGCTGCCGGTTCATCCCAACCCTGCCTGCCTGAAGGAATTACA
>CAZREZ010000332.1:0-3852 GCA_964599115.1 uncultured Bacteroidales bacterium | reverse complement strand
CAAAAATATTATTGTCGTTGTAACATATATTGCGCCAATTAGGGTAATCATCATTATAGAACTCATTTACTCTTATAGGATTGTTTATGTTTGTTATATCAAATACAATAAGCGCATAATTGCAATCAGAACCCATAGAACCATAACACGTCACAAATAGATAATTGTCTTTTTTAATGCAATTAATACCTCCTGATATTATATTTAATTCATTAATAACATTAATATTATTTGGATTAGAAATATTAATTGCATATAATCCTGCGCCTACTGCATATTCGTACCAAGATAAAAAAGCAGAATTACTATTTACTGATAAATTATAATTATGATCAATAATCAATGAATCAACGGATATAAAATTAAATCCAATATAAATTTTGCTTTCAGTAAATAGTGATAGATGAGAATCGTTATATGCACAAACTCTATAACTATAATTTTTATATATTTGCTCAATATCATCATATAATACTGTTACATTTTTATTAACAGTAGAATATGAATTAATCCAATCTTCTCCTTCAATTTTTCTATCTATTCTAAATCCAGTTTCAGCAATAGAATTATCCGTCCATAATAATTGGATTTCATTATTAGATGTTTGGCTTATTATAAGATTAGTTGGTTTTTGCAATGAAGTGTTAATACTTTGTTCTGCATATTCTGAATAATATTCATTTGAATATGCATAAACTTTGTATGATAAAGTCATGTCTAAATTAATATTGTTATCTATCCATGAACAGGAATCAACTTTAATAGTACCAATTTCTTTTTCCCAATTTTCATTGCCGATTTTTCTGTCTATTTTAAACCCATCCTCAAAAGAGCAATTATCTTCCCATGTGAGTTTTACACTTGAAACAGAAAGTTGCTCAATTTGTAAGTTTGAGGGTGCCCATTCGGAAGGATCAATATTGGAAGGATTAAATGGGTCTTCTTTTTCTTCTCCTTTTTTGCAATTGTTTAAAATAAAAATTAACGCAATAAATAAAATAAAATATTTTTTCATAATTATTTTTTTTATTCAACATTTGGATTGTAGTCAATTATTATAATATCATCAATTCTAGTATATGATTCTTCAAATGGCATCCATTTGAATGAATAACTTCCTAAAATATTAATTTCTGTTTGAAAATAGTTCCATACAAAACAGTCCCCTGAAATATATGAAGACTGATATAATTCATCATTTAAATAAAAATACATATGTGCCTCATCACCATAGCAAATATGTGTTTTCCAGTAGAAACCAATTTTTGCATTTCCATCTGAATATGAATTAGTTATTACATATGCATCTTGATTATATGATTCATTTCTAAGTGATGTACTTCCCCAGTGTTCATCTTGATTAGTAAGATACCATCCATCTACATAATAATTTGAAGGAATACCTTGTTCAAAACTTTCAATTAGCACCGAAATATAGACATGTTCAGATTTATTATAATAATAAATAGCATAAACACGATATAAAACATTTACTGAAAGAGGAAAAGTATTATCTATATATTCAGTTTGATTTGGTATTGCGTTTCCATAATTTAATTCCCAATCATTACCTTCCACTTTTCTATCTATAACAAATCCTTCTTCAAAAGAACAATTGTCCTGCCAAGTTAACTTTATTGTATTTAATCCTGTTTGGATAATATCAAGATCAGTAGGTGCCGGAATAGTTAGTTCAATGTTGTCTTCAATTTTATTAGATGTATAATTATCTGAATATGTATAAACTCGATATACTATATTTTCATTAAATGGTAAATCCTGATCTGTCCATGAAGTATTATTTGAACCTAAAACTGCAATCTCATTTTCCCAACTGCCATTTCCTATTTTCCTGTCCATTTTATAACCATCTTCAAACGAACAGTTATCATTCCAAGAAATTAACACATTATTAATTCCTGCATGTTGTAAATTCAAATTGGATGGTGTAGGAATAGTGAGAAATATGTTTGATTGAATATCATTTGAATTATATGAGTTTGCATAAGCATATACTTTGTATGTTATGCTTTGTTCAAATGGTGCATCATTATCTGTCCATGTATCTACATTAGCAGAAGTATTCCCAATTATTCCCCAATTACCAGAACCGACTTTTCTTTCAATTTTAAATCCATCTTCAAAATTTGAATTATCATTCCATGTTAATTTAACTTTTGTTGCATCTAATTGTTGAAGTTCCATGTTTGATGGACTATCAAGACCAATATTTATCGAACTCTCAATATTATTTGAATTGTACTGTCCGTTAACTGCATAAATCCTATATTTATTATTTTGTCCAAAAACTGCGTAATTATCATACCATATTTCTATATTTCCATTTACCTCTCCGTAACCGATTTCCCAATTATTAGAACCAATTTTTCTATCAATTTTAATACCTTCCTCAAATGTACTTTCATCATTCCATAAAAGTTTAACTTGCGTTATATCAGTTCGGAGTAAATCGAGACTTGAAGGTGCTTGTAAAATAAATGACACATTAGCTTCTGTTTTACTTGATTCAAATTCATTATATATTGAATATACTCTGTAATAATTAGTTTCACCAAATACTGCATTATTATCAATCCACTCTGTTGTATTTTGTACAAGCGATACAATCTCAAACTCCCATGCACTATTTCCTATTTTTTTATCAATCTTAAAACCTTCTTCAAATCCACATTGGTCCGACCAGTTTAAAGTAGCTTGGGTGATATCGGTTTGTGTTATATGAAAATTTGATGGAGGTGGAATTGTTGCAGTAATTTCATTAGAAATTGCTTCAGAATTTATTCCATTATAAAAAGCATATACCTTATATTTAATAACTGAGCCAAATGCAATATCAGAATCTATCCAATTGTTTATATCGGCATCTGTATCGCCTGTCATAATTTGCCAAGGATTGTTTCCAACTTTTTTATCAATTTTAAATCCATTTTCACCAATAGTATTATCATCCCATGTTAGTTTTATTGATGTTGGTGTTGGCATATAAAAAGTTAAATTAGAAGGTGGAGAAAATTCAATTGAAATTGCTTTTTCTGTATTTAACGAGTTTTGATTGTCTTTATAAGCAAAAATTCTATATTGAATATTTTGATATGGTTTTACAATAGTATCATTCCAATATATTGTATTACTATTAACTGTTTTGTAATTAAGTGTCCATTCTTGCGTATTTGTTTTCTTATCAATTTTAAACCCATCCTCAAACGAGCAATTATCTTCCCATGTGAGTTTTACACTTGAAACAGAAAGTTGCTCAAGCTGTAGGTTTGAGGGTGCCCATTCGGATGGGTCAATATTGGAAGGATCAAATGGGTCTTCTTTATCTTCTTCTTTTTTGCAGTTGCTTAATATTAGTACCAAAGCAATAAATAATATTAAATGCTTTTTCATAATCACAATTTTTTATTCAATACAATAAGGTAAATACTGTAAACTACATTCTTTGCTATTATTCGTTAGTATTTCGTGAAATTGCTGATACGAATAAACCTTTAGTTTTTCAAATCCTTCACCTGTTGTGTGTTTTTTTATTGCAGGGAAGTTTAGGAGTTTCTTAGTTGCCAGCACAATAAAACTTCCAAATTCATAATCATCATTTATTTCTTTAACCATTACAATTGAATAGTTTGTTGCTGGCTCCGGAAATTTTAATACTCTATCAGCTGGTGTTTTATTATTTGTTTCATAAAGTATAAGGATACTATCTTTTGCTGTTAGTGTAAGAAAATACAAATAAGCAGGTACTTTAACTGAATAAGTAATCTCAGCTTTTTCATTTTCTTTAAAGTGGTTTTTATTTATACTGGCATACAAGCCCAAAGGGTTTTGTTT
>CAZREZ010000331.1:0-3870 GCA_964599115.1 uncultured Bacteroidales bacterium | reverse complement strand
CTTTCACAAAAAAAATTATATCGCAATATTTTTATTATATTATTTATAATTTTTATATGTATTCAAGCTGTTTCTTTCTATAAATACAAAGACCAAAATATAGTTTATTATAAAAATCAATTAATAATATACAAAGGGATACCTGTTTTTTATTTTGATGTATTAATTTTTCCTAACGGAATGTTCCGCCTTGTTGACAAAAAGGAAACTTTTAATAAAAGAGATTTAAACAAAATCATGAGTTTTTCTGAAAATATTCTAATTATTGGCAGTGATGAAAATGTCTCAGGTGGAAGAGGATTTCCGGAAGATTCAGAATCACAATTTATATTTAATTATGTTAATAAGCGTGGGCTTCAGGTAATAAAATTAAAAAAAAAGAATGCTTGTAAAAAGTTTAATCAACTTTGTGACGAAGGGAAAAAACCTGCATTAATATTACATTACGATTAAGAGATATTTACTTATATGGAATCAAGTACAAATAAAATAATTACTTTCTCGATTTTATCAGTCTATGGAATATTGATATTTATGGGTGTTCTCACGCTAAATAGCCCTGCATGGCTTGAAGAAATTTCAGATCCCGGAAAAAATGTTGAAGCAACAATTATTAAGGACCTTGGCGATGGTTTTCTGAAAAATCAACAATATGAACTGGCAATAATGCAATATACTTTTGCATTAAAAATTGTTCCTGATATGAAAAGTGCTATTGCAAACCTGGCTATAGCCTATCAAAAATCAGGGAAATATAGAAAAGCTATAACTTCACTTAATTATTTGATTAAAAAAGATCCGGAATTTCCTAACGTAATTTATTATAATCTTGCCGAGATATATGAAAAAATGAAACAACCTGAAAAGGCAATAAATAATTATCTTCTGGCTTCCAAAACCGCACCCTTTCCTATAACATCATACCAAAAAGCAGGAAAACTATTAATGGATCAAAAGCAATATAATAAAGCTATTGAGTGTTTTAATAATGCAATTAATAATAGTTTAACTATTGAAAATGCTTACAAAGGCATGTTATTTCGAGACAAGCAATCATATAATGACACTTCTGAAAATTATATCATAATCACAAAACTGATTGATACAGAAAGCTATACTGATAGCCTGTTTATTTATGATAGAAGTATTTTTGATGAAATGCTTATACACAATATGTCTCTTGCAAAAACTTATAATAATATTGGCTTTTGTCTTGCAATGCAAAAAGAATACAATACAGCAATTTCTAATTTCAACAAAGCTCTTGAAATTTATCCGGGATTGACCGATGCACGGAACAATAAAAAAGCTGTTAGAAAATTGATGGGGGATAAATAATTCTAAGTTGTATTACGCCTTAATATCTTTGGAAAAAGAACGATTCGGTGAATAGAGGAAAATTTTCAGTAAAAAGACAGGAATAAACAGCAGACATTTTTTTGTAGAAAACATACAATGTATACTGCTTCTTAATGATTTTGCAATCAAAATCATATTTTGCTGTCTTCCACTTTTATTTGACTTTCATAATTATATTTTGTATCTTTGTTTTTATATTATACCAATCAAAAATTTAGGAAAAGACAAAAACGCCTTTTTGCTATTAAATAATGACCAATGATTTCTAAATAACATATAACATTTGACTTTTGACCCCGATACAGTCATGCTTCCTTTCGGGGCAGGCATCATACCTACCTTCGCCGTCAGGCAGGCATTTGACATAACACTAATTAATGTTTGTTAATAAAGTTGTTGTTTTACTAAAAGAGAAAAACCGTTAAAACGGTTAGTAGTTACTTTATATTATTAGCAACCCACGACTTAAGTCGTGGGCTAAATGAAATTCAAAAACCGTTTTAACGGTTTATATCCGAATTTATGGACAGATACTAATTACAGTTCTTTAATTAATTAAAATCTTACCTGATGAAAACTTTAAAGTATTTATTGTTATCTCTGACAATACTATTTTTTTTAAATGTATTTTCTCAGAATTATTCCCATCAGCAATTAAAAAAACCTTCCCAAACCTTCACTGAAATTAATCCGGCACTTATTGCAGGCACGATTACTGATATTTTTACCGGTGAAGGATTGGATGGTGTTGAAGTTACTGCAGGTTCTTATAGTACGGTCTCTGATAATCTGGGTTATTACATATTAACAGTTGAACCGGGTATTTATGATATACATTATTCAAAATATGGTTATGAAAATGTTTTAATAGAAGATAAAACGGCAATTGCAGGTGAAACACTTATTATTAATGTGGAAATGACATTAATTCTATATCCGCCTTCTTGGGTATCTGCCTGGCCAAACGAAGAAGATACTGAATGTATTGTTAATTGGATAATGCCATATCCCTATACTATTGAATTATATTACGATGATGGTACTGCTGATGATTACTTTTTATGGTTCACTGCTGGTAATGCCAATGCTGTGAGATTTACTCCTGCCGGATATCCTTTTAAAGTTATCGGAGGAAAGATTTATGTTGGTGACGGCTCATTCCCCAATGGAGGAAATATTATTGGTTCAACATTTGGGGTTGTAATTTATGATGATGACGGAGTAAACGGGCTTCCCGGAACAATGCTTGATTCTATCGGTGTAACAGTTAATAATTATGAATGGGTTGAATTTTCAGGCCTGGATGCGGATATATATGAAGGGGATTTTTACCTTGCTATGTTCCAGGGCGAAGCTCCCCCTGATGCATGTCCGATTGGTATAGATTATACAATACCTACAGTTTGCAGGAGCTATTCTTATGATGTAAACAATAATGAGTGGATACTTTCTGCTTACCAGGATTTTATGATCAGAGCCTTGATAAGTCCGGATGTTAAAAGTAAAGATTTGTTAGTCAACCGTGAAATAAAGACGTCTGTTGAACCTGATTCGTATATAGTAGCCCGCTTTTCAAATTTTGATCCAAATGGGTCTGTTTTTGAAGGAGATACAACTATTATAGCAGATTCAGTTTTAGGAAGCGAATATATTGATCAAAGCTGGGAAGCTCTTCCTATGGCATGGTTTGCTTATGGCATAAAAACAAGATATATACTAAGTAACGGGCAAACACTATATTCCGATTATGCTCCTTCAAATATAGTAGGACATCTTATGAAAGTAAATCTTACTATAAATTTATCTTCATCCAACTTATACAATCTTGCTCATACAGTAATCCAATTAACACAGTTAGACTATCCGTATAACAACTATTATGTGGTGCTTGATTCAAGTAACCAAGTTATATCTTTTCAGAATATATGGATGGGACTTTATAATTTATATATATATAAATTTGGCTATGAACCTATTAATATGGAATTATATATATTTGATGATATGACAATTAATCTTATATTAGAAGAAAACAGGTATCCTCCAAGAAATTTATATGTTGACTCGCTGACTTCAATTGCAACATGGGATCCACCTCAAATCACAGCTTTATCAGAAGATTTTAATGGCCCTTTATTCCCACCCGAGGGATGGACTTCATTAACAGCAGGATTAGGCTGGTTTGCAACTTATGATGGCAGCAGTTCCGGTTTCCAGATCCCACCACATGATTCACAGTATGCCTGTGTTAATGACAATCCATTAGGATCTGCCGTTAGTGGATGCTGTGACTTTCTTATTACACCCCAATTGGATTTAAGGGAAAGTGATGGCTATTCACTTAAATTTGAAAGCTATTATACAGGTGCTAATGAACAGTTAGCTTATGTAGAATATAGTTATGATGCAGGTACAACATGGTCAGTTTATTATCAATTATCACCTGCTTCAACCTGGGTAAACCTTGAAGTTGACTTGTCATCCTTCTCAGGAATGACAGGACCGGAAGCC
>CAZREZ010000330.1:0-3891 GCA_964599115.1 uncultured Bacteroidales bacterium | reverse complement strand
AACTAACAATCTGACATTTAACTGACGCGGGGTCAGATAATTCGGAATAGCATACATGCGGTTGTTTACATCTTTCACCCATAAATAAGAAATAGTATTGCTAACCTGAAGAAGGTTAAAAACTTCTAAACTCACCCAAAGTGATTTCAGATACCGTAAAGGATTTTTAGGTGAAAACTGAGTTTTTTCTCCAATTACCTGTTTTGAAAATCCAATATCTACCCTTCTGTAAGGAGGAATTCTTAAAGTGTGTTTATATTTTTCAGAATTTGGCGGGCCAAAAGGCAAACTACTTCCGAAAATCAATTTAAGATACATTTTATAAGTTGGGAATTTAGGAAGAAAATCCTGAAAGAACAAACTAAAATTTATACGCTGATCTGTTGGTCGTGGAATAAAACCCGGCTCTTGCCTTATACTGTCAACAGCAATAACATCAAAAGTATATCCGGGAATTATCAGGTCTCCTTCAGCATTATAATAATCGTAATAAAAATCGTCTTCAATATCTTCCATTGTTTGCATTATTGAAAGACTTGCCCATGATTCTATACCTTTAACAAATTCACCGTTAACTCTCATATCTAAACCTACTGCATAACCATGTGAATTATTTTGGGCATAATATCTTATTCTTAAATTATCAATTTCATAAGGGATAAGGTCATCAAGATATTTATAATAAACTTCGGTAACAAACTTAAATGGTCTTGACCATGCCATAAAGTTCCAGTCGCCACCTGCAACAAAATGAATTGATTTCTGAGCTTTTATATCATAATTTATATTACCGTCAAAATCCCTGAGTTCGCGGTAAAATGGCTGTTGGTAATAGTATCCTGCTGAAAATCGCAAAACAATATCTTTTTTCCAATTGGGTTTGTACGAAACTGTCGCTCTTGGGCTGAACAAAAATTGTTTGTTAAAGTCCCAATAATTTCCCCTGATACCGGCAGTTACAGAAAATCTTTTGTTTTTACCTAAAAAATCCCAGGTATTTTGTATAAATCCTGTATATCTGTTTGATGAAATATTTATATCGGTTCTCACAACACCAAATAAATCTAAATCAGGATGATGAGGATTTGGGTTTCCAACCGAGCCTGGAGGATTCGGAATTGTAAATCCTGCCGAATCTATCAGTTCCCATTCATTTAACTTATCGTGAATTATTTCATGTTGATACTTGATACCCCATTGAAAATAATTATTCGATTTTGAAAGGTTTCCTTTATGCTCAATATTAAAAACCGTAGCATCTAAATAATTTCGTGCGTGTGTTAGATAAGTTCCGACTCCCTGAGCTTCAATAACATCCCCGAATTCTTCATCGCCGAAATCTGTTTCAAGTTTTCCGAGCCAATATTGCCCCAGTATGTCAAATGTTTCGCTTTCATAAGTTTGATAAGCAGAAGCAATAAATTTAATGTTAAGATCTTTTTTAGGCACAAAGGTTGCTGACAAAGCTCCGAGAAAGGTTTCAAATCTGTCAATTTCCTGACCGTCATAATAAATCTTTAATCTGTATGCTTCCTGAATAGTACCAAAGTCTGTTTCACGGCTTTGAGGAATTAATTTATATGAATTTCTGGCATAATTTCCGAGAAATGAAATTTCCCACCTTTCGGTTAAATCAAAATTTATTAAAGTCTGAATATCGGTAAATGAAGGTTTGTAATCGCCTTTTGTTTCAAGGCCTTTAAGAATATACTGGTTTGATTTTTGCCTGAATCCAACCAAATATGATAGCCTGTGATTGTCAGTTGCTCCTTCAATGTGAGCTTGGGCCCCTAAAAGACTTAAAGAAACCGAACCGGCAAATGATGTTGGTTTTTTGTATTGAATATCCAGAACCGATGACATTTTATCACCATACTTAGCTTCAAAACCTCCGGCTGAAAATAAAATTGAAGATACAAGATCGGAGTTAACAAAACTAAGTCCTTCCTGCTGACCGGAACGAATTAAAAAAGGACGGTAAATCTCAATTCCGTTAACATAAACTAAATTTTCATCATAATTTCCACCACGAACTGAATATTGTGAACTCAACTCGCTGCTTGATGAAACACCCGGTAAGGTTTTGATCAGGTCTTCCACACCTCCCGAAATCGTCGGGATTGTAGTAGCTATTTTGGGATCAATACGTGTAAGATTTGTTGTTCGAATGAGATTGTCTTTAACTTCAAAATCCGGTAATTCAGTAGTTGAGACTTTTAATAATATATTAAGTTCCTTTTTTGAACCGGAAGCAAGGTTAATTTTAAACTGCTGACTCTCATACCCGACAAATGATACAATTAAAATCAGTTCCTTACGGGCAGGAACTGATATTTTGTAATTTCCATCTTTGCCGGTAGTTGTACCTCCGGAATATCCAAAAATTGAAATATTAACAAGTTCAACAGGTTTATTGTTATTATCGGTGATCCTTCCAAATATTTCAGCCTTGTCCTGCCCAAAAACATTCAGACTAATGAATAAAAACAAGATAAAAATATTTTTTAAAAAAGCCATATAGTTCAGATACGATATTATTTTATAAGCAAGTTTTCAGGAAGTAAATTTTCTCCATTAATATTAGTTTTTTTTCTTTCTTTTAAATTTTCCTTCCCGCCATGCTTTTATAAACTGTGCCCAGGCAAAAGGATTTAAAATTGTAATAGGTTGTGTTTGGCCTATATAATATAATTTACTTGTTTCATTATAAATATAATTTCTGTAATTCATATTTCCATCCATGCCATAATATTCAGCTCTTTGCCTCATTTGTTCCGGATCAAGGTTTTTCTTTGCAATTGCAAGATCATCATCAGGCACTTTAAGATTTATGAATGCTTCTTTAAATTGTTCTTTTGTAGGCCATGGATAAATAACGGTTTCAGCCAGCATTATTGTGTCTGAAACCAAAACCTGAATTAAAGAGTACCTGTTTTCTGAAATTGTATCCGGAATTACAAATATTCCTTTTTTATATCCTACTGAGGAAAAAAGAACAGTATCATTTTTTTGGGCAACAAATGAAAAATATCCGTAATAATCACTTATTGTTCCTCTTCGGGCATTTATGATAATTATATGTGTAAATGGAACAGGCTGTATGCTGTCGGCAGAAACTACTATCCCGGAAATTTGAATTAAATCTATATCGTTTTCCTGTGCAAACAGTTCATTAATAAATAAAACAAATAATAGAAATACAGATATTTTTAAAAAACATTTCATTTAAATGCAAAAATAACTTTCTAATCCTTTTTACCAGTAAATTTTAACGATTGTTAACTATTTTTATTTTAGATAACATATACACATTTCAGCTTAAAAAAAAAGCTGCTACAGATAAGAAGTAGCAGCTTTTTTATTTTTATGTGATGTTTATCCTTTAAGATATCCTTTTTCTCTTGCTTCTTTTAAGCATACAAAAATACCTTTTTTATTGATGTTTCTTAATCCCGCAGCAGAAACTTTCAGGGTAATCCATTTATTTTCTTCAGGGATATAAAATTTTTTGGTTTGAAGATTAGGATAAAATTTTCTCTTTGTTTTTATATGAGAATGGGAAACATTATTTCCCGTAATCACCTTCTTTCCTGTAATTTCACAAATTCTTGACATTTCTTTTTGTTTTTCAGATTCCTATTTTCAAAATGGAGTGCAAAGAACGGAATTTATTTTTAATTACACAAATTAAATTTATTATTTTACGAATTACAGTTAGCTTTATTACATCTGTAAAAAAAATTCTATTTAATTATTCCCCGAACTTACTGATTAGTAATAGTTTAAGAATTAATACATGGAGTAAACTCTAAAATTACATCTTATCTTACTTTAATTCAGTATTTTAACTCTTTTTGTACAGAAGAAATCAAGGTGTGTTTTATAGGAAAA
>CAZREZ010000329.1:0-3917 GCA_964599115.1 uncultured Bacteroidales bacterium | reverse complement strand
CAACAGGTTTGGTTGTCGGATACCCACCTTGTAATAATATAAGTCATTTCAAAAAATATATTGAAGAAAGATATAAAATCAAAGTAATTGTTGGAACTCATCCGATTCCACAGAAATACTATGATGTACACACAAAACTTGGCACATGGAATTCACCAAAGTGGAAAGAATTAATTCAGCCAACATTAGCTGATGAAAAAACACGATTAGACTATAATTAGTGTCCGTCTATAATGTCCGAAAGTTTAAATAAGTATTAAAAATCACAAATGACAAGCACCAAATTTCAAATAAATTATCCCGAAAGTTTTCGGGATTCAAAAATTCAATGACCAAAACATTTTCGGTCATCCATCACCCATACAGGCGGACAAGTTTTGATCATTGATATTTCGAATTTATTTGTTATTTGTTTTTTGCTATTTGGTGCTTTAATTAAAAATTTATTTGATTTTATGGGCAAGCACTAATTATTAACCAAATATAAAATCTAAATTCATAAAACATGTATAAATATCTTTTCGGTCCCGTACCATCGCGACGTCTCGGAATGTCACTCGGAGTTGACCTTGTCCCTCATAAAGTGTGTTCACTTAATTGTATTTACTGCGAATGCGGACCTACTACTAAATTGACACTTGACAGAAAAGAGTATATACTTTATGATAAGGTAATAAAGGAGTTAGACCATTATTTTAATAATAATCCCGCTCCTGATTATATTACTTTTTCCGGTTCGGGAGAGCCAACTCTAAATTCACGTATTGGTGATGTTTTACAATTTATTAAACGAAAAAAGCCTGATGTTCCGGTTGCAGTCTTAACAAACGGAACTTTGTTTTATGAAAAAAAAGTAAGAACGGAATTGCTTAATGCAGACCTTGTGCTGCCTTCATTGGATGCTGCTTCAGATTTAATTTTTAGAAAGATAAACAGACCTTTTCATAAACTCAATATTAAGGATTACATACAAGGACTTCAGGATTTCAGGAATGAATATAAAGGAAAAATATGGCTGGAGGTTTTAATTATTCCCGGCTTTAACGATAGCAAAACCGAATTAAGATTGCTTAAGCAAGCGTTTGAAAAAATCCGTCCCGACAGTATACAATTAAATTCACTTGACAGGCCTGGTGTTATTGATGGTTTAAAAACAGCAAGAAGACAAGAATTGCAAGAAATTGTTAACTTTTGGAAACTTGATAATGTTGAAATAATTGCTTCTGCTCCCGAGCGAAAAGAAATTAAATCATATCGTGAAGATATTGAAACTGCAATTTTGGAAACAATATTCAGAAGACCATGTACACTCAATGATCTGGCGAAAATTCTCGGATTACATATTAATGAGGTTAATAAATATCTTGATGTATTGGAAGCAGACAATAAGATTAAAACTGTGCGACAGGAGAGAGGTTTGTTCTATCGAATTAAACATTAACACTAAACTCAGTCTGCCAAGAACTCGCTAATATCACAAAGAACTGTACGCCAATATTTAATTTCTCCGTTCTTTGCATATACTTTGTGATCTTTGCATGAAATCTAACGTTTTTAGACTGCCCCTTGGGTAAAAAGATTTACAGCCATGAAATTTATCCGAAACTAAAAAAGGCCACTGATTTTAGCGGCCTTTTCTAATCAATCTTACAATATCTTTACTTCATCAAGATGATTTTCTTATATAAAACGGTATTGTTATCAATTTCAATATTCATAATATAAATTCCTTTAGATAATTCCGAAAGATCAATCATTGTTGATGAAAAATCACTAAAAGAAGCAACTATCTCACCTGTTGTGTTGTAAACGTTTACCTGAGCATTATCGGCTCCGCTCACAAATACTTTTCCTGTCGTAGGATTAGGATAAATGCGCACAGCATCAATAGTACTGTTTATAATTCCCGTACCCAGATCGAAATTAACTATATATGTGTTGTAAGTTGCGAGGTCTTCAGCAAAAACATCAACAGTAGTACTGCCAGGTAATTCATTGGCAGGTATAATGATGGCTAATGCATTTAGGTCATTCACTGTTGCTTCTACTAGCGGTACTTCCACGGTTCCCGAGGGTAAAGTGATGGTATATTCGAAAACATCCGGAGAAAAATCAGGTATGGGTTCACCATCAACTGTTAATGACATTAATGTAGCATCGGATGCAAAACTTCCATCTTCTATAGTATAATCCGATTGATAAATATATTTACTACCTAAGTCCTGAACAATAACAACCACACCCAAATCATCCCATTCTTCAACATTTGTGCCTGCAAGATCAACAGTTTCACTTATTGAGAAAGGAACCCGGTCTTCAAGGGATACTGTTGTTCCATAGGCATCCGGAACCATTTTCATCATTACGTGAAAAAATTCGGTTTCACCATTGGAGCCAACATTTCCCGTTGTCATGTATTCAAAAACGACAATATGGATCACTACATTTGAGAAATCAGCAAAGGCAAGAGCCGTCATATTAATATCCATAACTGTTCCTGAAAGTGTATTTGAACCGATAACTTTAACAAGGCCTGGTTCATCCATAGAAGCATTAAACATGTTGTTAATGGTGGTCAAATTATTATCGGTGTAGGTTCCATCCAGATTTGTCCATGGAACCCAGGAAACACCATACCAATTTCTCCTTACACCACCTTCTGCAGTATAATATGGATCACCATTTCCGGGCCAGTCCATCTGGTATTTAACCAGGGTTATTTCATCTTCATGGGTATTGCACCATGGTACAAATGAAGCATTGAAGGGTGCGCACGGACCGCAGGTTGAACTTGTAAACTCTTCAAGACAGGGTCTGTGCTGAACAGTATGACATACAAAAGTAATATCCTTTTCAGCCATATCATTTGAAGGATTGTCGTCCTGAACTCCATTAACAGTAGCAATCCAAACTTTTAAATTGTATGACCCGACGGGAAAATCCATCATTTGATCGCAAATAAAATCGTAGGTATCACAAAAGTTTAAGCTTAAACCGTTGAATAAAGTTGTAAAGACTTCTCCATCGTCGACCTGCCAGCATATTTCAGTGCTGGTGATTACAGAGGAGCCATAATTCTTTATAATTCCGGAAACTTCGGAGGGACCTGCAAGATATGACGAAGTTGTAATGACAAGTAGCCCTGCATCCAGATTCAATGGAAGATACAACCAAATATCATCAATATACCAATAATCAAAGTTATACATGTTACCACTGATATACAGACAGATTTGGAAATCACTTTGTCCAACGTCATCATTCGTAATATCAAAATCTACTAATACAGGACCTATATTTCCTGTCGGGTTTACAGTCCAAACGTCATTCCAGTCACCACCTCCTGAACGGGTAGCCACACCCAATGAATACCCCGATCCTGAATAATCATCGAGATAATGCATGAACTGGAAAGAGACCATATTAAGTCCGGTAAGATCTACCGCTGGGGAAATTAACCTGCTGGTACTGGTTCCGTTTGTCCAGGTGAACATCCCTTCAGGTGCAATTCCTCCTGCAGAATTACCATTGTTGATTGACCATTGCGCAGCATTATTATCAATTGTCCAACCTGCTGGGGGCATTTGATTTGAACTGAAGTCTTCAAAAAGGAAGGTTTGTCCGAATGAAGTTAAGGAAATTCCGATTAAGCAAATCACTAAGTAAAATTTTTTCATTTTTTTAAGAATTTAAGTTAAACATGAATTTTGACAACAAATATACATATTTAAATATTAAAGTATACCTATAAAAACTATTTTATTTAATGCCGTTGTTTGATACAAATGTATATCATTTTTTTATAAAAACCAAATTACACCTTCTCTCTTCTTTTTACATAACTGAATACTATTGATTTTTTATAAATTTAGAAGAATTCGAAACAAAATGTAAAAGTCAATAATATCAATGTTTTC
>CAZREZ010000328.1:0-3920 GCA_964599115.1 uncultured Bacteroidales bacterium | reverse complement strand
TTGCATAATGAAAACAGTCTATAATGATACTCCCCCCATTTTTTCCATTGAGCCCATATTTCGCTTATTGCTCCGAATACAAAAGGTATGATCATTGGGTTAGGTTTGGATTCTTACCGACTGGCTGTGGAAAGTTTTGTTAATAATACGGAAGTTAGATAATCGTTTCTATCTCAAACTTATCTGAATTAAGTTCAAAGAAATATTTTTTTCTTTTAATGAAATAATCGTAAGCAATATTTGAATTGTATATCATATAAACTTTGTTTTGTTTTAACTGATTTCTTTTTTGTCTGATTTTTGAAAAGTTCCTGTAAAAGCTGATATGTGCACGGTTAACTGCAATAAAGTCTTTAAAGCCTCCTTGAAGCAAAAATTTAAATGCTGCTGCACCATCCAAAAATAGTCTGGCACAAAAAGTTTTAAGCAGCCTGTTTTTTGGAAGGTTTTTATATAATAATGTTAAATTGTTCCTGAAATTAAGATAAGTTTTACGGGGGGAACTTTTAGGCAAAGTACCACCGCCAATATGATAAACTGTTGAATGTGGGCAGAACATAATTTTATAACCTTCGTTTTTTAATCGCCAGCAAAAATCAATTTCTTCCATGTGGGCAAAAAAATCGTTATCAAGACCGCCGTATTTATGATAAAGGTCGGCCCTGACAAACATACATGCACCTGAAGCCCAAAATACTTCAACAACATCATCATACTGTTTGTTGTCATTTTCAATAGTTTGAAATAATCGTCCTCTGCAAAACGGGTAACCATATTTATCAATATATCCACCTGCTGCACCGGCATATTCAAATTTATCAGGGTTGTTATATGATTTTATCTTTGGCTGACAAGCTGCAATTTGCTTATCGCTTTCCATTAATTTAATTATTGGATTTATCCAGTTATCGGTAACTTCAATATCAGAATTCAGTAAAATATAATAGTCTGCTTTTACCTGTTTTAATGCATCATTATATCCTTTTGAAAAACCTTCGTTAGCTTTATTTTTGATTATCCTGATATTTGGGAAATTATTTTTTAAGTAATCAATCGAACCGTCTTTCGAAGCATTGTCAGCAATTATGATTTCAGCATAGTTTATGCTGTACTTAATAACTGACGGAAGAAAATCTTTAAGGAATTTCTTCCCATTCCAGTTTAATATGACGATAGCTGTTTTTGGCAAAATATTTAATTATTCCTTAATACAAAAATTTTCATTACAGATGGCTTTATTTTTAGTTATCAACCTTTTTATGTTTCCAACGGCGGTGCGACCACAGCCAGTTTTCAGGGTGCTTTTTTATTGCATTTTCCAATAAATGATAATACTTTTCGGTTATTTCATACTCGGCAGTTTCTTTAGGATTATCGGTAATTTCCGAAATAGTTACTTCATAATAGCCACGTTTGATTTTTTGAATATCAAAAAATGCAATCGCATAATCCAATTCTTTTGAAATTTTTTCAGCACCTAAATATACAGGAGTTTCCTGATTTAAAAAAGTTATACAGTGATTAAATTCGCTTTTAGCAGGTGATTGGTCGGAAGCAATAAGAACAGAACAAAGTTCATTCTTATTATAAATTAGTGTACGATAGGTTTGCTTGATAGGTATCAGGTTACTGTAATATTTAGTTCTTAATTTTGTTATATATTTTTCGAAGAATGGATTATTTAGAGGTTTAACTATTGCAAATGGAGAATGCAAAGCGTTTAAAGAAGCATTAAGACCCAGCCACTCCCAGTTTCCGCAATGACCAAAAGATATAAAAACATTTTTCTTTCTTTTATATAAATCCTCAATTATTTTATAATTATTATATCTGACACGTTTATTTAACGATTTTTTAGTTATGCTTCTTATCTTTATAACTTCAATGATAATATCAGAAAAATTCCTGTAAAATTTTTTAGCTATAGATTTTATTTCTTTGTCGCTTTTATCCGGAAATGAATTTCTTAAATTATTATAAGTGACTTTTTTACGGTATCATATTAAATAATAGATTAAAAAATATAAAAAATCTGAGATAATATAAAGCAGGCAAAACGGAAGTTTGGAGATTAACCATGCAAAAATCCTGAAAATATTGTAAATAATTAACATTGAGATTATCAATAGTTATGAAAAAATTATCAATGCAAAAGTAATTCAATATTTGAAAAATAAATTATTTATTTGTCAAAAGTTTTGAAATTAACGTGGGATGTTATAATAATCATTAGCTTTATTACCCCATGCATCAGGAGGTCTTGTTATGTCCAGATTACTTGGATCAAAGTCTCTTCTGTGAAGATCAACCTGCCACCTGTAATTTGAAAGCTCTCCAAAAGCATCAGAATGCAGAAGTGTAAAGTCGTTTGTAACAATATCTAAAGTATAAAAAACGAACTTCTTGTTTCTTTGACCTTCACCAAGTGTGTAATAATGCCATATTTCGTAAGGATAAGCACTTGGTTCGTTATAACTTTCTGTAATTATATTAGGAGGTCCATACTTTAAGTAAGCTCTTCCACGATCAGTATCATATCCTTTTTTTATAGGCGTTGTATAAGCAGCATTAACTTTATTAACTTCAGTCATGTAGTTAAGCCATGCTTGTTCGGGATTTGTATTATCGCGGCTTAACCAAAAGTTTAGAAAATATTGCTGCATGGTTTGCAGGTCGGAGCCCATAAGTTGTTTTGAGGCAAATGCTCTTTCAATTTGAGAAGATATCGGGCTAAGCGAACGTATGTATTCCTTTAAAGTATCCTTGCTTGTAATTTTACTTGCAAAACTGTTTTCAACGCTTAATGCGGTAATATCACTAATATCAAATTGAATGTTTGGATTACTGCGTTGAAAGAATAATTTGTTAAATGCTACAATATTGTTTTCTTTGTCTCTTACTTCAATAACCAATTGATAGTTACCTGAAGGTAATCTGCTAATATCAAACTCATTGAAGATAATATTTACTGGTTTTGTGTTTTCCCTCTTGATTTTTACATAATCCGGAAGTTTTTTAGAGGTTTCGAATGATTGTAAAAAATAAGAAATTATAAATTTTTGATCTTCTCCGAAAATATTTTCTGTATTATAAACTTCTGAATAAAAGGTAAGTTTACTAATATTTTCAGGATAAAAGTTAGTTATATAAGGGATAAAATCATACCCGCTTTTTGTTAAAATGTTAGGATTGGATGTTTTAGTATAAGATTCAATCAGTTCAATGCCTGAAACGGAAATTTTATCCGGGGGATAATTAATAATGATAGGTTCGATAATATTAAAAGGTTTATCTTTCTTGTTTTTATCAGAAATAATTAATTCAAATTCATAAGTGCCGTTAGGTAAAGCAAACCGTTGTTGATCAATAAAATTGAAATTAATGTTTGTTGTATCATCAACTTCGGGGCTTAATAATTCATATTTGGCGAAATCTTCAATTTTTTTATCTTTTTTGAATATCATTATAACTTCAATTGTCCCTTGAAATTTGCCATTATCTTTTTTAGTAAAAATTATACTGTTTCCAAATACCGACATATAAGTCTCAATATAAGGACCATCAGTAGGTGAATAAAAAGTTGTTGTAGAAAGATAAGCCTGTAAATTTTTACCATTTGTAATATTAATACCAATTGATAAAATTAATCCTAGTGTTAAAAAAAATATTTTTTTCATAATAATTTTTTATTAAAAATTTAAATATTTTAGTATTAAAACAAAATTACATAAAAATAATTGTTTAGTCAAGTAGAAATCAGATAACGGTAATATATAATAAGTTAAAGGTTTTAAGGATAAGTTTATTATAGAAGAGTTTCTAAGATTTATTTGAATGATATATAAAGAAAAGCACCGAATAGGTGCTTTTCAAAATAAATAAACAAAACAGCGATTATAAGGACTGGTTAATTGTTATGC
>CAZREZ010000327.1:0-3926 GCA_964599115.1 uncultured Bacteroidales bacterium | reverse complement strand
TTGATAAAGTACTGACAAAAGACAGTTCAAGGTCTTATTCAGATTATTATAAAGATTATTCATTATCCATCCAGTTATCGCTGGATGGATTTTCTTTTTGCGTCCTTGACATTGAGCGGAATAAACACCTTGCAATCAAATCTTATTTTTTTCAGGAAATTGAAAATTACGAAACTCTGTGCAATGAAATTGAAAACATTATTTCAGAAAATGAACTTTTAAAAAGAGCTTTTCATACAATTAATGTGAACTTTGAAAGTCAAAAATCAACCCTTGTCCCTTCGCCACTTTTTGATAAATCGGAAATAGATTCATACTTGAAATTCAATCATAAAATCCAGCTCGACGAAGAAATATTTTTTGACGAACTGAAAAATCTTGAAGCATATAATATTTATGCAATTCCGAATTGTATCAGGGAAAAGATCAGAAGTAAGTTTTACAAATACAAAATTTCAAACTTTTCAAGCACTTTAATTGAAAGTCTGTTAATAAATCATAAAAATCAAAGTTTAAAAAATAAAGTTTTTACAAACATACGCCAATCATATTTCGACATCATTATTATTGAAGACAAACAACTTATCTATTACAATGCTTTCAGATATCGCACTAAGGAAGATTTAATTTACTTTCTGATTTTCACACTTGAACAACTTAAACTCAATCCTGAAACCATTGATCTGGTTTTGCTCGGAGAGATAAATAAAAGTTCCAATTATTATGAAATATTATTCAACTATATCAGGAATATCAGTTTTATTGAACGAAACGATTACTTTAAATACAGTTATGTTTTAGATGAAGTGCCTTCAAATTACTATTACAACCTTTTAAATATCAGTTTGTGCGAATTATAAGCGGTAGTCATAAAAGCAGAAAAATAATTGCTCCAAAAAATCTGCCTGTCAGGCCTACAACCGATTTAGCCAAAGAAAGTTTATTCAACATTTTAATTAATAATTTTGATTTTGAAGAATCGGTTGTACTTGATCTTTTTGCCGGAACCGGTAACATTTCCTATGAATTTGCTTCAAGAAATTGTAAAGAAATTACTGCTGTGGAACAAAATTTTAAATGCACGGGTTTTATTAAGGAAACCATTCAAAAACTAAATTTTAAAAATATTAATGTTGTAAAAAATAATGTGTTTAATTTTCTGAAGTTTACAAACAAAACTTATGATATTATTTTTGCAGACCCGCCTTATGATCTTGAAGGAATTGATAAAATCCCGGAACTGATATTCAGACGGCAGCTTTTAAACAAAGAAGGATGGCTGATAATTGAACATTCAAAAAAAACAGAACTTGGACACCTGCCCCACTTTACACAACAAAGAAAATACGGAAAGATAAATTTTAGTGTTTTTTGTTTTTCTATAAACATTTGAATCCTTCGCATTCTATCAAAAAACAAATTTAAGAAGACTGAGTAAGTTTATTAATACTCATCTTCGTGAAAAAAGAAATCTTCACGGGTAGGATAATCGGGCCAAAGGTCTTCTATTTTATCATAAGCTTCTCCCTCATCCTCAACTTCTCTTAAGTTTTCAATAACTTCCATAGGGGCCCCAGACCTTATACAGAAATCAATTAATTCATCTTTAGTCGCAGGCCATGGTGCATCTTCGAGCTTTGATGCTAATTCAAGTGTCCAATACATATACGTAAAATTTTATGCTTTGAATTTTTTGCAAAAATAAATCAAGAAAAATATTTTTGTATTTTTACATTACAATAAAATATTTCTTAATCCTTGTCTAATGAGGAAGTTAAATAAATTTAATTACACTATTATTTTTTCTGTTTCATGCATACTATTCATTACATTAATAATTTATTTGCCTGCTTTTAATAATGGATTTACAAATTTTGATGATCACAGATACATTTTAGAAAATTCAAGCATAAAACATTTTTCTTTTAAAAATATTTATAATTTTTTCTTCACTTTTTTTGATGGCCATTATCATCCGTTAACAATGCTTTCATTATCAATTGATTATTTGCTTGGCGGATTAAATCCCGGACAGTATCATTTTACCAATATTTTATTACATCTGTTGAATACTTCTTTTGTGTTTTGGTTTATTTACAAACTTTTCAGAAATATTAAAATTTCAACAATTGCCGCATTATTATTCGGTGTAAGCACTATGGGAGTTGAATCCGTGGCATGGATTTCCGAACGTAAAAACCTGTTATATACATTTTTTTATTTAGCTTCTTTGATAACCTACATTAAATATACCGAACATAAAAAAAACAGGTTTTATATCTTTTCATTCCTGTTATTTTTATTATCAATATTATCAAAATCACAGGCAATTACATTATGCCTGACATTACCGGCTATTGATTTTTTACTAAAAAGAAAATTTTTAAGCAACCAAGTCATTATTGAAAAAATACCATTTTTTATTATAGCGATAATTTCTGGATTTATTGCCCGACTGGGACAACAATCATTTTGGATAAACTTGAATGAAACAGGATATTCGTTTTTTGAAAGAATTATTTTCGCGGGTCATGCATTTATTCAATATATATTAAAGTTGATCGTTCCCGTAAATCTCTCGGCATTTTATCCATATCCGGTTAAAACCGGTGAAATCATTCCTTTTCAATACTATATTTATATTATTCCTGTAATTGCAATTATTATTGTTTTGGTATTTACTTTCAGGCGTTCAAGACCAATAGCTTTTGGAATATTGTTTTTTATTATCAATATATTTTTTATTCTGAAAATTTTCAATATTCCTTTTGGGAACTATTTTATGGCAGACCGTTACATTTATCTCTCATCAGTCGGAATATTCATAATAGCAGGTATTGGCTGCAATAATCTTTTAAAAAGAGGAAAAATCACAAAAATAATCACTTGTGTAATTTTTACTGCATACATAATTTTTCTAAGTTTATTAACATACCAGCAAAATAAAACATGGAAAAACAGCATAACACTATGGAGTAATGTTATTGAGCAATTTCCCGAAGCGACAATGGCATGGAACGACCGTGGAAATGCCAAAGCCAATTCAGGTGACCTTTCTGGTGCAATTTCGGATTTTAATCAAGCAATAAAATCAGACTCCAAAAATCCGGTATCATATAATAACAGGGGCAATGCCAAAGGAAAATCCGGAGATTTTCAGGGAGCTATCAATGATTTTAACAAAGCTATTAAATTGGATACTGATTATGCTGATGCTTTTAATAATCGTGGTTTAGCCAATACTAATCTTGGATATTTTGATATGGCAATAAACGATTTTAACACAGCCATCAAAATTAAACCTGAATTTGTTATTGCTATCAATAACAGGGGAAATGCTTACTGGAAATCCGGTAATCCTGATAAAGCCATTACTGACTTCAACAAAGCCATTTCATTGAATCCGGATTTTGCACAAGCTTATGCCAACAGCGGTAATATCAAATGTGATTTGGGTAAGTTTGAAAGTGCAATTAAGGATTTTAATACATCCCTGAAACTTGGACTTAAACATCATTCTATTTATTTTAAACGAGGGTTTGCAAAATATAATCTTAAAAATTTTAAAGGTGCAATTCAGGATTTTGATAAATCTATTAAAATTAAAAAGAATTACACTGACCCTTATACTTACCGCGGATTTGCCAATTATAATCTTGGAAATTATTTTAAAGCAATTGACGATTTGAATATTTCAATAAGAATGAGTCCGGATTTTGCATTATCTTATGCTATAAGGGGATTGGCAATAATTAAAACCGGACAGAACAATCAAGGTTGTATTGATTTGCAAAAAGCCGCTGAACTTGGCTTAGAAGCTGCCTTAAAGGAGATGGAGAAATATTGCCTGTGAAATAATTATAATAAAATTATTGGTCTAATTGAAGAAAACTGGTTGCTATTTTTTAAGTAATTCATTGATTAAT
>CAZREZ010000326.1:1571-3943 GCA_964599115.1 uncultured Bacteroidales bacterium | reverse complement strand
TAAGGATGGAAGATGTAACAAATAAAGTCCTTGAAGGCGTAAATGACGGAATGACAATGATAGTCAGAGATTCTATCATAAAAAGTCATGTTGAAACTATTGAAAAGGATGCCATTGACAGCACCGATTATTTTGCAAGAGTAAAACCGTTTTATTATGGCAATGAATATTATCTTTTTATTACCGAAACCTTTAAAGACATCAGACTGGTTGGGGCACCTCCATCAAATATAGGTAAATTCGGCGGAGATACTGATAACTGGATGTGGCCACGGCATACAGGCGATTTTTCAATATTCAGGATTTATGTTGATAAAAATAATAAGCCGGCCGATTATTCCGAAGATAATGTTCCGTACAAACCAAAATATCATATACCGGTTTCGTTGAATGGCATTGAAAAAGGTGATTTTACATTTGTCTTCGGATATCCCGGACGAACTCAGGAATATTTGCCTTCTTATGCAATTGAAATGATAACCAAAGTGCAAAATCCTGCTAAAATAAAATTGCGGCAAAAACGACTTGAAATAATAGAAAACGAGATAAACAAGAGTGATTTGGTAAGATTACAATACTCCGGTAAATCTGCAGGAGTAGCAAATTACTGGAAAAAAATGATTGGCGAAAATCGAGGAATTAAAAAATTAAATGCTATAAATAAAAAACGTGAATTTGAAAATAAATTTCAAAAATGGGCAAATTCAAATCCCGGATTAAAAAAGAAATACGGAAATTTGCTTCCGGAATTTGAAAAAACTTATAAACAGCTTGCCCCCATTGAACTCGCAGACGATTATATAAAGGAAGCAGGTTTTGGTATAGAAATAATCAGGTTTGCAGACAGATTTAAAAATCTTGTTAAAAAAAGCAAAAATAAAGCTGTTAACACAGATGAAATCAATACACTGGTTGAACAATATCAATCCTCTGCTAAACAATATTTTAAAAATTATTATTTGCCGATTGACAAAGAAGTTCTTGAAAACATGCTTGAAATTTATCATAATAGTTTAGACAAAAAATATCTACCGTCAATTTTTAATACTATTGAAACAAAATTTAAAAATAATTTTCCGGAATATGCAGATTATGTATTTAAAAAATCATTTATGACTTCCGAAGAAAAAGTTAATAAATTCCTTGATAATTACAAAGCATCAAAATATAAAAGAATTGAGAAAGATCCGGCATATAAACTGGCTATTAGCATAGGAAATTTTTATTCGGACAAACTCAAGCCTGAGATTTCCAAACTGAATAAACAATCAGACAGTTTGCAAAGATTATACATGAAAGCACAAATGGAAATGCAACCAGGCAAACGTTTTTATCCTGATGCTAATTCTACTTTAAGGGTTCATTACGGTAAAGTTAATGATTATCAGCCACGTGATGCTGTTAGTTACAGTTATTATACAACCCTTGAGGGTATTATGGAAAAGGAAGACCCGGCTATATACGATTATGTTGTTGAAGAAAAACTAAAAAAATTATATAACGATAAGGATTATGGAAAATATGGGGATAAAGACGGAACTATGCATGTGTGTTTCACAGGTACAAATCACACAACAGGCGGCAACTCCGGCAGTCCCGTGTTAAACGCCGAAGGACAATTGATAGGTATAAATTTTGACCGTAACTGGGAAGGTACAATGAGCGACCTGATGTATAATCCCGACCAATGCCGTAACATCACACTTGATGTCCGTTACTGCCTGTTCATTATTGATAAATTTGCAGGTGCAGGACACTTGGTTGATGAGATGACGATTGTTGAATAAAATATTATAATATGCTTAAAGCTCTTATTGAAAAAAATCGTAGTTACAGGAGATTTCATCAGGAACATAATATTCCTTTTGAAAACCTTAAAGAATTAATTAATTTGGCAAGATTATCCCCTTCAGGAGGAAATCTTCAGCCATTGAAATTTTTCATTTCCAATACTCCCGAAAACAATAAACTTATTTTTCCTCATCTTAAATGGGCAGGTTATTTAAAGGATTGGAACGGTCCTGAAGAAGGCGAAAGACCCTCAGCATATATTATAATTCTTGGGAAGTTAAATTATAAAAAAGTTATTGAATATGATGCGGGAATTGCCTCACAAAGTATTTTACTTGGTGCAGTAGAAAAAGGTTTGGGAGGATGCATATTCGGTTCTATCCAAAGAAATGAACTTCATAAAATTTTAAAACTACAGTATGATTTCAGGATTTTACTTACAATTGCCTTAGGCAAACCCAAAGAAAAAATAGTAATTGAACCTGTTAAAGAAAATAATATTGAATATTGGAGAGACAGTAATGGCATTCATCATGTACCTAAAAAAAGCCTGGATGAATTAATTATCATTTAATTTTAAA
>CAZREZ010000326.1:0-1471 GCA_964599115.1 uncultured Bacteroidales bacterium | reverse complement strand
TATTTTCAGAATTTCCACCGGTTTCAACTGAGCAATGGGAGGAAAAAATCAAAAAAGACCTGAAAGGTGCTGATTATGATAAAAAGTTAATCTGGAAAACAAAAGAAAATTTTAACATAAAGCCTTATTACAGAAGTGAAGATTTAAAAAATATTAGTTATCTTGATGTTTTCCCCGGAGATTTTCCTTTCGCAAGAGGAAATAAAAAAAATAAAAATGATTGGTATATCCGCCAGGATATTGATGCAAAAGATATTAAAAAAGCAAATAAAAAAGCATTGGATATATTAATGAAGGGTATTAACTCATTGGGATTAATTCTTGATGATAAAGCCGAACCAACCATTGAAGGAATTGAAAGACTTCTGGAAAATATTTTTGCCGATGCAGTTGAACTCAATTTTATTTGTGGCGATTATTCCTTTAAAGTATTGGAAATAATTGAAACTCTTGTAAAAAAATATAATCGTGACCTTGAAAATATTAAAGGTTCGGTTGATTTTGATCCGTTGGGTTATTTCAGCTTAATAGGTAATTTCAGGCAATCAGAGGAATTTGTTTTTGACCGGTGTGTTGAGCTTATAAAAAAAGCCAACCATCTGCCTCATTATCTTGTGATAGCTGTAAACGGACAAATTTTCAACAATTCCGGTTCTTCAATTGTTGAAGAGCTTGCATTTAGTCTTGCAGCCGGCAGTGAATATCTTACACGGCTTACAAACAAGGGATTAGCTATTGATGAAGTTGCGCCACGTCTAAAATTTAATTTTGCCGTCGGTTCAAATTATTTTATGGAAATTGCAAAGATAAGAGCAGCACGAGCATTATGGGCAAATATTGTTAATGCTTATGGTCCCCAACACATTGGCATCACCCAAATGAACGTCCATTCTGTTACTTCCGATTGGAACAAAACAATTTACGATCCTTATGTAAATATGCTCAGAACTACTACCGAAGCAATGTCGTCAATTATCGGAGGTACCGATTCTTTCGTGGTTAAAGGTTTTAATACAGCTTATGAAAAACCTACTGATTTCTCAGAACGAATTGCCCGAAGTCAACAACTTTTACTTAAAGAAGAATCATACTTTGACAAAGTCGTTGATCCTGCAGCAGGTTCATATTATATTGAAAATTTAACGAATTCAATTGCTGAAGAAGCATGGAAATTGTTTCTTGAAGTTGATGAAAACGGAGGCTATCTTGAAGCATTTAAAAAAGGATTCATACAATCAAAAATTAAAGAAACTTCCAGAAAAAAAGACTTGGATATTGCAACAAGAAAAGAAAGTTTGCTGGGAACAAACCAATTCCCAAATTTCAATGAACATATTGATAAAGAATTAAATCCCTCAATATTTAAACCAGAAAATTATACCGGAAATGAAACAATTGTTGAAACTTTAAAACCTTACAGAGGGGCACAGGCATTTGAAATTCTAAGATATAAAACCGATATGTTTGCAAT
>CAZREZ010000325.1:0-3958 GCA_964599115.1 uncultured Bacteroidales bacterium | reverse complement strand
TACTCTATTGTGATTATTTTTTCTATAAATATTAAGTCCCTACGGGACTAAAAAAATGCAACAATTTATTCTGTTTTTAATATAATAAACTTTTTAATAGATAAAAATTAAGAATATAAATTTTATTTAGCTTAATTTTATAATTTGAGTCATCGGATGAGTATCAAGAAACAAGAATCAAGCGACACGAAGTTAGCCCGTATGGGTATCAAGAATCAAGTATCAAACATATAACAATCACGGTTCTTTAATTAATCAAAATATTTTCAACCATGAAAACTACTAAAAAATCCTTATTATTTTCTCTTACAATACTATTTTTTATAAATGTATTTGCTCAGAATTATTCCCAAAATAAACCTGAAAATGATCATCAGCTTACGGTACGGAATGCCGTTTTAGTTCCATTAAATCTAACGATTACAACTTCAGATGCTAATCCGATATTATTTGCAGTTGTCACTTTAGAAGGACCTGCAACATATTTTGACACTATAGCAGAAAATGATCCCTTTGAAATTGAGTATGTTTTGGAAGGAATTTATGATTTAACAATAAAACCGGTAAAATATTATTTTTATTCTATTCAGGATATTGTTGTTGATGGGACTCAAAATATAGATGTTATCCTTTGGGAGAAGGGATATCCTCCCAGAAATTTATATGTTGACCCGCTTACTTCAATTGCAACATGGGATGCACCTCAAATCACCGCCGTATTAGAAGATTTCAATAGTCCATTGTTTCCTCCTGAAGAATGGTCAATGGAATCGGAGGGAGCGGGCTGGTTTAAAACCGATAGTCTTTCCTTTCCGAATTTTCAGATACCACCACATGATTCACAATTTGCCTGTGTGATTGATTATCAGGATACTGTGAATAATAATGGCTGCTGTGATTACCTGATAACACCCCTGTTGGATTTGAGAGAAAGTGACGGATATTCTTTAAAATTTGACAGTTATTATAACGGCGCAAACGGACAATCAGCTTATATTGAGTATAGTTTGGATACAGGTGCTACCTGGGAATTACTATATACTTTATTACCTTTATCACAATGGCAATATGTTGAAGTTGACTTATCAGCTATATCGGGTTTTCCGGGACCTGATGCTGTCTGGCTTGCTTTCCATGCAGATGATAACGGGCAACAGGCATCAGGCTGGGCTATAGATAATGTAGATGTCTCTGTAAATAATAATTCAGACTGGCCGCCACTGGGATACCAGGTATTCCTTGATTGCGGTTATGTTGCCTATACCGAAGGAACAACATATCAATTTTACTACTTAACTTATGGAGTTGAATATTTAGTATGTGTGGATGCACTTTATACTTCAGGATCATACCAAACATGTACTTCATTTATATCCGAATACCTGATACCTCCGCGTAACTTACAAGGTATGAATCCAACAGGAACTGATTATGTATATCTGATTTGGGAAACACCATTAGAACCTGCTGATTATGTTATGGTTTCAGAAAAGCCAGGGACATATAAACAGGATAAAAATGTAGAATACAGTGCAGCTGTAAGAGAGAAAGAAGGTAAAGGGCATGGCAGAGACCAATGGGATGTGCAATTCAACTTCCCGGTTGGAGGAGTAGGAAGCGAAGTCGGAATTGAGAGTGATGGAAATTTCATATACACATCACAGAGGGATGCAGGCAACGGGACCTTCTATAAATATGAATTAGATGGTACTTTCTTAGGTTCCTTTATTATACCGGGATGCCAGAATTTGTGTGATCTGGCTTATGACGGTGCACACTTTTTTGGAAGTAATGCTACAACAAGTGTATGGGAAATGGATTTTAATGCCCATACAGTAGTAAGCACTATTTTTGCCCCTACAGATTGCCGTGCCATTGCCTATGATGAGCAGTATGACGGTTTCTGGTGCAACAACTGGACAACCGATATAGTTTTGTTTGATAAGAACGGTACACAATTGAACAGCTTCCCAGTAGGTGCCTATGCAAATTTCCATGGTTTTGCTTATGATGGCTGGTCAACCAATGGGCCATTTTTATGGAGCTTCAGCAGGGATGGATCAGGTGCCGAGATAGTACAGATGGACATAGGAACCGGTGCACAAATATTTAACTTTAATGTATTACCGCTTGTAGGAGGTTCAGGTGTAGCCGGTGGCTTATTCTCACACTGCGAATTAATAGAACCCAATCTTGCAACATTAGGCGGACTCTTACTGAGCGAACTGATTTTCGGATTAGAGTTAGCAGAATGCGGTGGTGGTGGAATTATACCTGAAAATCTTTTAGGGTTTAATATATATCGTAATGGAGAATACCAGGATTATATAGAATCAATGCCTGACAGTTTATTTTATGATTGGTATGATATCGGTTTGGACTACGGTATATATGAATATGCCGTAACAGCTGTATATGATCTTACACCTTATGGATTCCCCGGAGATACCGCCGAATCAATGGAAGAAGGTCCTGTTACTGTAATTTCTGGCATACCATTAATATTGCCATTTTTTGAGGATTGGAGTAATGGTAATTTTGAGTTTAATGATTGGACAAAAGAATGTGATAACTGGCAAATAAATTTACAAACAGGTAATCCTTTGCCCAGTTCAGAATTTCAGGGTGATACAGCTTTAACAAATTATAATTGCGGATTAGTATCAGGTATTTTTTTAGGGCAGGACATTATTGACGGAGAAATCTTTCTTGATTTTGACATCATGCTGGATAGTTGGGTTGATACAGCAATAGAAGAAAAGATGATAGTTAAGGTATGGGAAAATGATACATGGTATACAATTATTGAGTTCATAAATGAAGGCGATATGGACTGGACATCAAATCATATTAATATTAGTGAATTTGCCAAAGGAAATTATTTTAAAATAGGATTCTTTGCTACCGGTTTGAATTCGGCAGATATTGTAAGCTGGTATATTGACAATATTCATTTGTACAGAGTATGTCTTCCCCCTTATAATATGTCTGCAGTAATAGATGAGTTTGTTACAGAAGCGTACGTATATATAGATTGGACTGCACCGTATGCTAATATTGGAGAATGGCTGTCGTACAATGACGGAACATTTGAGAATGCTATATCTTCAACAGATGGAGGCGCAGGACTTGCACAGGTGTTCACACCAACACAATATCCAAGTACAATAACAGAAGTAAGGTTCTTTGTATCCGGTTACCTGAATTATTACCAGGATGAAGAGGTTTATGTATTAACAGGCGATGGGGTAACGATTCTTGCCGGACCTTATGTAATATCTGGAGTAGCTGATGACTGGGTAACTATTGATATTGATGATGTAACAATCACCGAAGGTACATTTATGGTAGCAACCTTTAATGTTCTTCCTGACGGACCATTCATTGGTATAGATGACAGTTACTATGATGAAACCCTTTACTTTGGTACAATAGGTGACTTCACTGAATTAGGAGAATATGGTTTCTTCTATATAGGTAGTCATGAAGCTTATGTTGAATATGAAACTTCAGATAATGTTGTAGTAAATTCAGTATTGTCCAAACCAAAACCAAATGATAAAAGAAGTGACATTGTTATGTCAAATATATTCTCTGATGGAACTAAAAAACCTGATCGTGATTTATTAGGGTTCAATATATTCAGAAGTTATGAATTAGGAGAATTTGAATTGATAAATGAAGAATTAGTACTTGAAACAACATATACAGATACTGTGTATTCAGGTGGGTGGTTTTGTTATTATTCAATAGCAGTATACGACCAGTGTGAATCAGGTTCTTCAGATACTGCATATACAACATGTTATGTAAGTTTAGAAGAACTCAGTTTAGAAAGCACAATTAACATATATCCCAACCCTGCAAAAGATTTTATCAATATAATTTCAACAGAAAACGTTAACAAAATTACAGTTATCAATTTTGCAGGACAGAAGGTTTTTGAAAAGAAAATTAC
>CAZREZ010000324.1:0-3964 GCA_964599115.1 uncultured Bacteroidales bacterium | reverse complement strand
GAGGTTATCTCTATTTTCCAAACCTACTATTAACAATAGATGAGTTTACATATATAAACCAATTATGGGTTAGTGATATAACCTATTTTGATATAGGAGACAAGACTTATTATTTAATATTTATCATTGATTTATTCAACAGAGAGATAGTAGGCTATACTGCATCATTAACATTAAGAACAGAAGATACAATCCTCCCGGCTCTTAAAATGGCATTATGCAATAGGAATTTAGGAAAAATCACTGATTTAATTTTTCATTCAGATGGAGGAGGACAATACTACTGTAAAGAATTTTTGGCATTGACAAAAGAATATGGGATAAAAAACAGCATGGGTAAAACAGCCTTTGAGAATCCCCATGCAGAGCGAGTTAACGGCACAATAAAGAATTCCTATTTAATTCCCTATGAACCAACTGATTTTAAAGAGTTAGAAAAGATGTTAAAAAAAGCTGTATATTTGTATAACAATGATAAACCACATCAATCGCTGAATGGATATAGTCCTCAGGAGTTTCTTAACCTGATTGATAAAGGTTTATTAACAAAAATATGGGTTGTTAACAAAAAGAAAAAAGTAAGCAAAAAAGAAAAAGTCAACATATATATTACATAATTAAAAAAAGGTTAAAAACGGTCAACGCTATTCAGGCATGGTCAAATCTGAAACTTGAAACCTGAAACTTGAAACTTGAAACTTAGAAAAAAAATAAAAATCATAGTTAAGAAATAATTTACCCATAAAAAACAACATTATACAAAAAAGCATGAACATACTTATTTTAGGTGCAGGTGGCAGGGAACATGCAATTGCATGGAAACTGGCACAAAGTCCAAGGCTGACAAATTTATACATTGCTCCTGGAAATGCCGGAACTGCTTCATTAGGGAAAAATGTTCCGCTTTCGGTATCTGATTTTGAAGGAATAAAAAAGTTTGTTATCAAAAATAATATCAGGATGCTTATTGTCGGGCCCGAAGTACCGCTTGTTGAAGGAATCCATGATTTTTTCCATAGAGACAAACAATCAAAAAATATTTCTATAATTGGCCCTGTAAAAAAAGCTGCAATGCTTGAAGGAAGCAAAGATTTTGCAAAAAATTTTATGCACCGTCATAAAATTCCAACTGCATCATACAGAACCTTTGATAAATCAAACTTACATGAAGGCTTATCTTTCCTGAAAAAATCTAAACCACCTTATGTTTTAAAAGCCGACGGACTTGCTGCTGGAAAAGGAGTGATAATTTGTGAATCTATTTCAAATGCTGAAAATGAGTTTAAAGCTATGCTTGAACATTCCAAATTCGGAGATGCTTCACGTAAAGTTGTTATTGAAGAATTTTTAAAAGGAATTGAACTTTCTGTTTTTGTTCTAACCGACGGAAGCTCATACAAAATTCTGCCTTCAGCAAAAGATTATAAAAGAATAGGTGAATGCGACACAGGATTAAATACCGGAGGAATGGGCTCAATTTCATCTGTTCCGTTTGCAGATAATGCATTTATGCAAAAGGTTGAAGAGCAGATAATAAAGCCGACTATTAACGGATTAAATTCCGAAGGTATTAAATATAAAGGCTTTATCTTTTTCGGATTAATAAATATTAATGGAAATCCTTATGTAATTGAATATAATGCCCGCATGGGAGATCCTGAAGCTGAATCAGTTATCCCGCGGATAAAATCCGACCTGCTTGATTTATTCGAAGGTGTTGCAGATGGATCTCTTAAAGACAAAAACCTTGAAATTGATAATCGTTATACAGCAGCAATCATGCTGGTTTCAAAAGGATATCCCGGCTCTTATGAAAAAGGCAAGGAAATATCAGGAATTGATAAAATCACTGATAGTATAATTTTTCATGCAGGAACAAAAGTTGACGAAGATTCAGGGAAAATTTTAACAAACGGCGGAAGAGTGATTGCAGTCACATCTTTCGGAGATACTATGGAAGAAGCACTAAAATTATCATACAAAAATGCTGAAGTAATAAATTTTGAAGGTAAATATTACAGGAAGGACCTGGGCAAGGATATTATTCAATAACTAGGAAAATGTTTGATGTTTGCTAAAAAATCTTAATTCTTAATTCTAAAATCTAAAATCGTAATTCAGAAATATGTTTTTCAAATTTTTCAGATCAAGTTATCTGTCTCAATATATTTTATTATTTATTTTAGGAATTATTCTCTGGGGCAAATTATTTATTGCCCCAACGGAAATTACTGAGGCTAACAGCATTGCACCATTTTATAGTATTATTCCATACTGGTTTGACAATATAAAATGGCTGGCAGCAATAATCGCTTTTATTCTCCTGTATTTTGAATCTATTCTTTTAAATAAAACTCTTGCTGATAATTACATTGTTCCAAAAACCACATTAATGCCTGCATTTATCTATTTTGTTTTTATGAGTTGGTCACCTTTTGCTTTAACTCTCCAACCGGTATTAATTGCAAACTTATTTCTAATATTTGTATTGAGTTATTTATTGAGGATTTACGGTCAACATAATGCTTTCAGATTGGTTTTCAAAGCCGGCTTTCTTTCAGCAATTGCATCATTTTTTTATTTTCCTGCTATTTTTATTATTCTTCTGATTTTTATTTCACTAATGATTTTCCGCATATTTAAATGGCGGGAATGGATTATTTCGCTTATCGGACTGATAATTCCATATACTTTCCTTACAGTTTATTATTTATGGTTTGATAAACTTGAGATCATGTTTGGAAACTATATTGCCTTTTTTGAAGCTCTATCGCAATTTAAATTTTCGTATGACTTTTTTACAAACAGCATCTGGATAATTATTTTAATTCTGTTTGTAATATCATTTATTTATATCAGGTTAAATATTAAAGAAAAAAATATAAACATCAGAAAAAAGCTTATCGCTGCGATATATTTTTTCTTAATTACATTAATTATTTTTCTAAGTAATTCTGAATCAATTAATCTTTCAATAACAATAATTCCCGTATCAATTTTAATCTCAACTTTTTTATCAGAAATAAAAAGAACTTTTTGGCTTGAATTGATATTTATTTTATTGATGGTTTTGATTATCCTGAATAACTATAGCTTTTTATTTTTTTAATTCCGGTACTTTTTTGCAGTATGACCGAACTTATGTTTTATGTTGAAGAAATTTTATTCAAAAAAATTAATTGAAGCAGGGTGCGATGAAGCCGGTAGAGGATGTTTTGCCGGTCCTGTTTTTGCTGCTGCTGTGATTTTACCACGGGATTTTGAAGATGATCTTTTAAACGATTCAAAACAACTGACAGTTAAACAACGCAATACATTGCGAGAAATCATTGAAAAGGAAGCCTCTTCCTGGGCTGTCGCAAGTGTTGACAATATTATAATAGATGAAATAAACATTCTAAACGCTTCATTTTTGGCAATGCACAAAGCTATTGATAAACTAAAAATCACGCCCAAACTACTATTGATTGACGGCAACAGATTCAATAAATATAAAACTATTCCCCATAAATGTATAATTAAAGGCGATGGGAAATATCTGTCAATAGCTGCTGCTTCGGTTCTTGCAAAAACTCACAGAGACGAGTTTATGCTAAATTCAGATAAAGAATTTCCGGATTATGATTGGAAAAACAACAAAGGTTATCCCACCCCAAAACATAAACAAGCAATTGCAAAACATGGCATTTCGCCATATCACCGTAAAAGTTTTAACCTTAATGAACAAATAAAAATAGAATTCTAGTTTAAACATTTAATTAACAATCCACTGTTAATTTAAATCTCCAAAAAAATATTTATTACATAATTTTAATAGTAATTTTGGATTGATTATCTATCTGTTTCACAAATGACTGATAATAGAAAGCAAACAATAACAATATTTGTAGTAATATTTTTTATCTTAATACTTATTGCAGGATTTTTTTTCCTGCCCCGGGGCGAGGCTTATGCGCAAGGCAAG
>CAZREZ010000323.1:0-3965 GCA_964599115.1 uncultured Bacteroidales bacterium | reverse complement strand
TTCATTTGCTATAACTAAGTTATCATCAAATTCCCATTGATATTCGATAACATCATTATCAATGTCTTCGGCACTACAAAATACAAAAACCGAATCTCCGGTAACAACCGGATTTTGAAGTGCTTGTAAGGCTTTTATCCGGGGATGGTGGTCAGTTACAGCCTCACCATTATCAAAGTCGATTACAATTCCATTTGCCAAAGTATTTTTACCAATCATTTCAATTGATGCACCATCGGGAACAAGAGTGATAATAACAGAATTAGAAGCGGGAATGGGAAGCTGGATTAATCCGGTTGCATCATAATATATAAATAAATTGTTGATCGAATTATAAACATCATACACTTGCGAACCAAGATTAATGGTAACAGATGTATCCGTATCATAAGGATTCCACATAAGGAAAGATGTAAATTTTTCAGCATAAAAATCAGTTTTTGAAAGATTGAGTTTCAAAATAGCGCTTACATTTGTAGTATCAATAATGCCTCCAATGTAACCCACATGCGATGAGCCATAAAGCGCCAGGTTTGTAGGTGCCCAGCCACTGGCTATAGCATCACCAGTTGAAAAAGGACTCTTGCCATTAAATACTTCCTTCAAGGCTTCGTGACCAATACAACGATAGGGATCATTTTCATACGACCAAATCTCGCTATCTTGGTGGTCATCAGGTAAAAATCCCGGATAAAAAAGACGAGAAGAATTGGCCAAATTAAGTATCCATTTTCCAATGGAATTGGCGTAATATTCATTATAACTAAGTAAGGGAAGAAGTGCGGCTGCCTGTTGAAAACCATTCATTAGAAAAGCATAATCATTTCCGGCATCGTTAGCTTCACCAACAAGTCCTGAACAATCATAGCCGCCCCACTGACCAACAATTGTTCCCCAACCACGCAGGTCTCCGCGATTAAAACACCAATTAAGCATTTTTTCAACATTGTAATTTGTTCCTATTTCGGCATTCATACAAGCAGCGGTGTACACACCATAGGGTAATTGTATTTCGTAAGATGGGTTTTGGTCAAGACTATTTAAAAATTCCATTGACCATTCAGCGCCTATTAAATACTTAATTTCATTTGTTTCACGATAAGCATTGTACAGTATCCAGGCAATGGCACCGGCAGCTTCCGGTTCCTTCACGCCTGTTGTCAGTGGTTTCATTTGTTTTAAGTTCCATGCTCTGTAGTTCATATTTGGCATTTGCCATGGTGTAAGACTGCCACCCATGCTATCCACAGCCTCAAGCCATCTGTCTGCAACCTTTGCAAACTGGTAATTATAATCACCTGTATTTGGATATAGGGTATTTAATTGATAAAAAAAGATATTTGGCATTGTTTCATACCACCAATCATTTCCACTACTGCTAACAGGATTGTTTAAATAAACATTTTCATCCTCTCTATGATTAAAAAAGTCTTCGGCCATTAAGGCCCAGTTTTTTCCGAATTGATTGCTTTTGTCGATACCTGATATTGTAGCCCCTATAATTGAGGGCAGATAGTTTATTCCTTCTGCTGATGTTCCCAAAGTTTGACCAACATAGGAAACCATCCCGGCGCTTTCGTGTTCAGGATAATTAATGGCTTCCGCATTTATTCCAACAAGAGGCAAATATTCTCCTGTTAAATTCACATTAAAAACCAAAGAATCGTAGTTATGCGCAACCTTCTTCCAATCACGCATTAAATACGGCTGCGGAATATCGGGCATTTGCACAATTCTATCAATATTAATTTGTTGTGCGGGTAAAATTCCTCCACAACCCATTAATAATAAAATAGAAATAATCCTTTTCATGAATAATAATCGTTTATTATGGTTTTTCCAAATTATAAATAGAGGTAACTTCTGAACCAGATAATACTCTGTTATATAATCTGATATCATCAAGTTTTCCTTTGAAGTAACCTCCCCATTCAACATTGTGTATGTCATCATTAGCATATAAATCTGTTGGTAGATCCTGTCCAATAGTTAAATTTACAGGATCACTACTAATGTTTAATATTGCTGCATCAGTAACATCATCCCAATCTTTTACCATAACACCATTAATATAAAAAATCATGTGTCCGCCACCAAAAGTAACAGTTATATGATACCATTGATTTTCAACTAACCCATTTCCATCATTGTCCCTGTCGTTGTAAATATATTCGCCAGGATTTGCAGGGTCTTCAACTTTTGTTGTAAAAAATACCCTGTTAATGTTTTGAAGGCATACTTTGTAGCAATTCCAACGGCTCATAGAAATCATGTAATCACTATTGTCCAGTTCTTCCATATAAACCCACCATGAAAGAGACAATGCTGCAGGGTTTAAAGCTGTTGTATAAGGAACTTCAATATTTGCACCTTTGTCTAAATAATAAGCATTGTCTGCATTACCAAATCTATCGGTAGTAAGAACAGGTACACCACTACCCCAAAATTCGTGACCTGTTTTAGCAGTTCCATCGTTTCCATTTCCTGTAAAGTCGGTAGCATCGCCATCAAACAACCATTGTGCAACAAGGCCATCAGTCAAAACAAATTGAATAAATTTACTTTCGAAAACTGTTTTGGCTGCTTCGAGGTTGGCTTTTGCCGCATCAATAACACTTTGAACTTCATTTTCGGTATTGGCCACCTCTTTTGCCAATTCAATTGCTGTTTTGAACTCAGCTTTTGAACCTGGTTCATAATGGCCTCCTGATGTCCCTTCTACAGCATTGTCGTGTAGGGTTTCACATTCAGCAATCAAAGCATTCAAGGCTGTTTTGTCACCTGCCGGCACCAACTTGCCCTCGAAAACTATTTTTGCTGCTTCGAGATTGGTTTTTGCAGTGTCAATAACACTTTGAGTTGCCCCATCGGTATTTGCTACAGTTTTTGCTGTGTCAATTGCTGTTTTGAACTCAGTTTTAGAACCTACTTCGTAATTACCTACCGATGTCCCTTCTACAGCAATATCGTGTAGGTTTTCACAATCGGCAATCAATGTATTCAAGGCTGTTTTGTCACCCATCATCGGTTCAACAGTATCTTTATCCTTTTTACAACTACTAAAATAAACACATAATGCTGTAATAACAGTAAAGAGCACTAAAAAATTAATCGGCTTTTTCATAAAAACAATGTTTAATATCAATAGAAAAAAGGGTATCTGTAAGATTAATCATCTGAAAAAAAAACTATATCTCAGATACCCTTTTTATTAGCAGCCTTGTTTAAAATTCCCCGGTAAAATCGTTTGCAAGCTCAAAATTTCCTGTTGGACTTTAAACAAGATCAACCTGAAATTTTATTGAGGTTTTTCCAGATTATAAATAGAAGTAACTTCTGAACCGGATAATACCCTGTTATATAATCTAATATCATCAAGTTTTCCTTTGAAGTAACCTCCCCAGTTTACATAATAGGGGCTGGTGTCGTCAGTAGAATAAACATCTGTTGGCAAATCCTGTCCCATTGTTAAATTAATAGGCTCACTGCTAAGGCTTACTATAGCTGCATCAGGAACGTTATCCCAATCTTTAACCATAATACCATCAATATAAAAAATCATGTGTCCGCCACCAAAAGTAACAGCTAAATGATACCACTGCCCTTCAACTAGTCCATCTCCATCATTATCTCTGTCATTGTAAATATAAGTGCCAGGATTAGCAGGGTCTTCAACTTTTGTTGTAAAGAATACACGGTTAATGGTTTGAAGGTTTACTTTGTAACAATTCCAACGATTCATAGAAATCATGTAATCATTATTTTCCAATTCTTCCATATAAACCCACCACGAAAGAGACATTGCTGCAGGGTTTAAAGCTGTTGTATAAGGAACTTCAATATTTGCCCCTTTGTCGAAATAATAAGCATTGTCTGCATTACCAAATCTATCGGTAGTAAGAGCAGGTATACCACTACCCCAAAATTCGTGACCTGTTTTAGCAGTTCCATCGTTTCCATTTCCT
>CAZREZ010000322.1:0-3967 GCA_964599115.1 uncultured Bacteroidales bacterium | reverse complement strand
AATTGGCTATATTTCTTTTACTCCGGGAATAAATTATTTACTTGATTTAATTAGCCAAAAAGACAAATTTAATGAAGAATATTATGATAAAGCTGTAAGTGTTCAAAATTTTTCAATAGAAATCAGATATCCAAATGAGATAATTGAATTAACAGATTTTGAAATTCAAGAAGCAATTTCAACTGCAAAGGAATTTAGAGATTTAATAATTAATAAAATTGGGATATCAATTGAATATAATAAAATTATAAAAAAATGAAAACATTAAAAATTTTAACATTAGTAGTTTTATTTTCAGGCATGGCAGTTATCAGCTTTAGCCAGGATTCGGGAAAAGGTGGAATATCTGATGATGTTCTGAAAAAAATAAAAAAATCAGTTGAAAACAATGCTGATACACGTGCATTAATCAATGCGGTAACAAATAATGACATTAAAAAGTTAGCACTAAACAGGGAAAATGCCGGAAAGGTCAATCATTATTTTTCAAATAAAATAAAAACCACAGGTATTACCAATCAAAAATCAACAGGTCGTTGCTGGCTGTTTACAGGATTAAATACCATGCGTCCTCTTATTATCGAAAAATATAATTTACCTGATTTTGATTTTTCACATAATTATTCATTTTTCTGGGATCAGCTTGAAAAATCAAACCTATTTTTTGAGGCAATAATTGCCACAAGCGATAAACCCTTGGATGACAGAACTGTTGTCTGGTTGTTCAAGCACCCGATAAATGATGGTGGACAGTGGACAACATTTGCCGATATTGTTGAAAAATATGGTGTTGTCCCTAAATCTGTTATGCCCGAAACCTTTCAAAGCGAAAACACAAGTATGATGTCTCGACTGATTCGCAGAAAATTAAAAGAAGACGGAATGGAGCTAAGAGAAATGTATAAGAATAAAGCTGAAACAGAATCAATCAAAAAACGAAAAGTTGAGATGCTTTCCGAAATTTACAGAATGCTTGTATTAAGCTTAGGAGAACCACCAACTGAATTTACCTGGCAATACAAAGATAAGGATGATAAAATCTGCGAACCGAAAACTTTTACACCAAAACAATTTTATGATGAAACTATAGGTATCAACCTGAAAGATTTTGTTATGTTCATGAATGACCCTTCACGACCTTATAATCAACTTTATGAAATTGAATACGACAGAAGCATGTATGACGGCTATAACTGGAAATACATCAATCTGCCTATTGAAAAAATAAAGGAATTTGCAAAAGTTTCAATTTTGGATAATACAGCAATGTATTTTTCATGTGATGTGGGAAAGCAGCTCAATTCTACTTACGGTACTCTTGACCTTAATAACTATGATTATGATGATTTGATGGGTGTGAAATTCGGCATGGACAAAAAGCAGCGTATTCAAACTTTTGAAAGCAGTTCAACACACGGTATGGCTCTTATCGGATTAAATATTGATAAAAACGAAAAAATTGATAAATGGCTTCTTGAAAACAGTTGGGGAGTCGAAAGATGCAATAAGGGTTATTTAACAATGACAGATGAATGGTTTGCCGAATATTTATTCCGGCTTGTGATCAATAAAAAATATATTGATAAAAAAACTTTAAAAATCTTAAAACAAAAAGCAATCAAACTTCCACCATGGGATCCGATGTTTGCTCCTGAGGAATGAAACTAAATAAAACTTAGTAAAGCTCTGATATAAGTGCTTTGTCTTATTAATTTGTTATTTGCAAGTCAACATAATAAAAAAACAGAAATTGATTTAAGTACAAGGATTAACGATTTTAGATTTAAGAAGTTAAAGACAGATGAATTAAAAGAACGATTAATAAATTTTAAGTATTTGTTCAATATAATCATTAAAATTTTATAAAAATGTTTAAATATTTATCTAACTTATTTAAAGAGTGGTTAACTCAACTTGGCTTATCGGAACATTCTGCAAAAATGATTGAAGATTATGCAGGTTTAATTTTGATAATTTTCTTAAGTTTTATTGTTTATTTTCTCGTAAAAAAATTTTTGATAAAGATAGTTCATGCTATTGCTACTAAATCAAAAAACAAATGGGATGATATTTTGATGGAACGAAAAGTCCTTGTCAGGATATCTTATCTTATACCTTTATTAATTGTAAACTTTTTTATACCATACCTGCTTTCCGATTATCCAATTACAATTAAAATTGTTCAAAAAACATTACAAATTTTAATGGTGGCAGTTAGTGTCTCTGCAATTAATTCTTTTTTAAATGCACTGTTTCACATTTATCAAAATTTTGAAATCTCAAAATCAAAACCCATAAAAGGTTATTTGCAGGTAGCAAAAATGATTCTTTATATTTTTGCCACAGTATTTATCATCTCAATACTTCTCGGAGAATCAAGTTTTGGCTGGCTTGCAGGGTTCGGTGCATTCTCTGCAATACTAATGCTGGTTTTTAAAGACCCTATTTTGGGATTTGTAGGAGGAATACAGCTAACCTCAAATAACATGGTAAAAATAGGCGATTGGATTGCAATGCACAAATTCGGAGCCGACGGAACTGTAATTGATATTTCACTCACAAGTGTAAAAGTTCAAAATTGGGATAAAACAATCACTACCATACCAACCTATGCTATGATAACAGATTATTTTCAAAACTGGCGTGGCATGGAAGAATCGGGCGGCAGAAGAATAAAACGCTCAATAAATATTGACATGGAAAGCGTTAAATTCTGCACACCGGAAATGCTTGAACGTTTTAGAAAATTTCAGTTCGTTTCGGATTATATCAATACAAAAAATAAAGAAGTTGAAGAATATAATACTAGATATAATATTGATAATTCGGTTTTGGTTAACGGACGAAGGCAAACAAACCTCGGTATTTTCAGAGCTTATTTAAAAGCCTATCTTCATCATAATTCAAATATTAGTGATACGATGACATTTTTAGTCAGGCATCTTCAGCCAACCGAGTTTGGCATTCCTATTCAAATTTATGTTTTCAGTAACATACAGGAATGGGCAAAATATGAAGATATTCAATCAGATATTTTTGACCATGTTATATCTGTAGTTCCACAATTTGATCTGAGAATATTCCAGAGTCCGACCGGGGCGGATTTTAAGAAACTTTTTTAAATGCAATTTTGAACCATTCAGTAAATTTATCCGGGTAGTTTTTTATTTCTTTTTTAAGAATTTCAGGATTTACAAATTTCCATTTCGCTACTTCAGCATGATTTATTTTGGGTTCACCATCATATTCCCCGACAAAAACATGATCAAATTCATGTTCAATAAACCCTTTGTCAACTTCAGCTTTATAAACAAAACTAAAAACTTCTTTCAATTCGCAGTCAAATCCCATTTCTTCTTTTAATCTTCTGTGTGCACCTGTCTCAACATTTTCATTTTCATGTGGATGACTGCAACATGTGTTTGACCACAATCCTTGAGAATGATATTTTGATAAAGCCCTTTGCTGAATCAATAACTCACCTTTTGAATTAAAAATAAAAATTGAAAACGCACGATGCAGTAATCCTTTTTTGTGCGCTTCTATTTTTTCCATGAGTCCAACAGACTTATTATTTCTGTCAACTAAAACAACATATTCTTTCACTATAATTTTTTTTGAATTATATAGCAAATTTAAGTATTTTTGAAAGCGGAAGTAATAATTTACCCACAAAAAACAACATAGAACCATTTTTTAAAATTATCAACAATGAAAAGATTATATTTCAAAGAAACCCAAAAAATGAAACAACTTTGGTTATGGATACTTCTTTCGGTTTTAGCAGTTATTTGGATATGGGGAATAGTTCAGCAGATATTTTTGGGTATTCCATTCGGTAATAAACCTGCTTCGGATTTAGGATTGATTTTAATAGGACTGATTCTTATATCTCCGATAATCCTGATTTTTAAACTGACTTTGATTACAGAAGTAAGAAAAGATTCAGTTTATTACAAATTATCCC
>CAZREZ010000321.1:0-3987 GCA_964599115.1 uncultured Bacteroidales bacterium | reverse complement strand
TTGCTAACCATATTTTAAATGGTTCTGCTTTCGGAGAAGGGATTGATTGAATTAAACGCAAAAGCTGTTCTGTGTCAGCAACATCGGTTTTGTATTTTTTACCATCAGCAGATTCCATTTTCAGTTGGTTACAATTTGTAACCAACTGACTTCCTTCCTTTGAAAGCCTGTGTTTTAGAACTTTCCAGTAGTTTCTGGGATTTTCACTTTCTGTTAGAATAGCAATTACATCAACTATTGAAAAATACCATTTTTCAGCATCCGGATCCCAATGAGCTCGAACTCTTTTGTCTTGAAACAATTTTATTGCATTTTCTTTTGTCATATTCTTTTTCTTGGTTTTTCGTCTATTTTATTTTGAGGTCGCAATTTGCGTCCTTAAAATTAATGAATTATTCTTTCACAATTTTTTATCTCATAATTTAGTCATAAACTCTGAATACTGAATCTATTAATCTAATTCTATTTCTCCCAAATCGTGTAAAATTATTTTCAAAACAGATTTCAATTCATTGAATTGTTTTTCTTCAATATCAAAATATATTTTTCATCATCATTATCAAATTGAGGTTCCGTGTCAGAAAATATTACCTGGCAACCTAAAGGTTCACCAGAAATTTTTACTGATTTTGCTTTTAGAATCATTTTTTGTGGATTGTTTATTTGTATTGTAGTAACGGTTTGAATAAAAGCATGTTTTAATAGAGTTTATTTTTTGTTATTATAGGCAATTTTTAATTTTTTCATATTCATTTGCTTTGATTACAATCGTTTTAACTTTCAGTCTTTCATATGTCTTTTCCGCTTTGTATTTACATCTATCGTCATTGGTCACAAAAAAATCACAGTGTGCTGCATAAAAAGTATGTAGGGAATCGTCAAACATATTATTAAAATTAGCGTCTGTTTTGTAACCTTTCAAGTCATATTTATAAAAAGTGTCTAAAACTTTTGAGTAATTTCTATTTTCTAAGGAATTTTCTTTTGGAGCATATAAGTTAGAGATCTCAAAAATATCCAAATGCTTTGGTAAATCTTTAAAATTCTGCCTAATTGATTTCATATACTCTTTATTATTTTTCAGTTTGGAAATACCTTTAATTAAATAGGCTTTAAAATTTTTATATAGTGAATAATCAGATTTAAGCCTTAATTGAAAGTTATAAATATCTTCCATTAATGAATAAACGGTATTTTCAATTCTTGATTTAGGAAACATAACTCCAAACATTGGGTTTTGACTATATCCAAGTTTCCATTCTTTTTGTAATTCAATAAATTTAAAGGGAAGAAACAGATTTGGAAGACCTGAATCCTTAAACAGTTCTTCAAATGAATTTGTTTCAAATTCACATTCAGTTTTCTTTTCGTTAAAGAACTCTTTTATTTTTCTGTAGTGCCAAGTAGATTCTTTTCTGTTCCAATACTGACAAATACATAAGTTTTTAGTAAGTCGTTCAATATTTTCTAAATGACCGTCTATATAATTAGGATTTTTCTGGAATCCACGAAACAAATCGTTTAAATGAGCATTTGAATAAGGAACTACAATTTTATTTTCAAGAATAAAGTTCTCTAATTCATTGTATATCTCATTTTCTAATTCAGATAGAGTGTCTTTTTTTTCAATCCTATCGAAGATATTTAAATCAAAATATACATTCATTTTGTTTAGTTTGTTAAAATTGCCTATAACTTGTTTGATAGAAACAATTTTTTCTCTCATAATTGTTCTTTATTTCCAACAAATCTAATCATATTTTTCAAATTTTCACCCATTTTCAACTATCTCAATCTCCTCCTCCGTTAACCCATAGAGCTTATAAACCAACTCATCAATTTTGTTTTCTGCGTGGTCTATTGCTCGTTGGAGTTGCCGGCGATGGGTATCAAGTTTTGTGCTTTGTAACTGCTCGTTTAGGTTCAGGAGTTTTTCAACGTGTTTTAATAGTTGATTACCAATGGCTTTGTTATTTTGATACAATGGTATGGGCACTGTATCTATATATTGCTTTGAGTACCTAATGTACCCTCCCCTCATCTCTGTACTTTGACTTTTAACTATGAACCCAAATAATTTGGAATTGAGAATCCCCATTAAGTACTTGATAGGTTCATTTTTATCAAATAATCTAACACCGTAAAATGGCCCACCACCTCCACCTGTCATATAAAGTCCTTTGTTGTCATAAATCAACCTGGGCTGAAGTGACAAAACTTGGATTATTAGCTTTTCTCCATCCATCTGGGTTAGATTTTGACTTCTGCTATAGGCATACCATCCATCATGGTTCCACTTTCCTTTTTCCCTCGCCCGTAAAATGGATTCATTTTGTTTGAAGTGTTTCCACGTTTTTGGATATTTTGATTTGAATTGATTTCTTGATATTAAGTGTGCTTTATCGTTTATTATTTGATATGGAAAGATGATTTTCAAATTGGTTTTAGGAAATGAATAAGGCGAGATACAGTCACTCTTCAAATACGTTTTTGTGATTGAATCCTCAATGTCCATATCTGCTTCCACTATAAAAACTTTATCTGCTCCGGTAACTAACCCTTGAAATATTCTACAATACCTACCAAGGGTATTTTCAATCTGAGATAGTTTTTCGATCAACAGTCCCTTTTCTCCCAATATCAAATTCCATGGCTCTTTTGTGAGATGCTTATGATTAACATATCCTATCTCGCCATTTTCGTCATGTCCAGATAACCAATTACTAATATCTGCCACCTTAATAACATTTACAGCTTCAATTGCCTTGCTAGTTGCAAATAATAAGCATGTGTATGTTGAGGCTTGACTGAAAACTTGTTGTGAACCGAAGTGAATAATTTTACTAAGATGCTTTCCATTGGATAAAATTTCTCTTATTCCTTCACCGTACTGAGAATTAAAGAACTTATGTGGTAGAATAAAACCAATCTCTCCCTGCTTATTTAGTAACTCTAATCCCTTTTCAACAAACAAAACATATATGTCATAGTTGCCAACTTTAGCACTTCTATAGTTCTCGTTATAATATTCAATTGTTTCCGAATTTGTGTCAGTTAAGGTTTGAATTCGGATATACGGCGGATTCCCAATCACAACATTAAAACCACCATTTTTAAAAATTTCCGGGAATGCTTTGTCCCAGTCAAATGCGTTTATCTTTTTTATCTGTTCGGGAAACAGCACGAGTTGGTTATCATAAAAATCAGTACTAATAAGAGAGTTGCCGCATTTAATATTGTCTCCAAGATTGGGAAGAACCCTTTCGTTAAAGAAAGTCAACTGTTTACTTATGGATGCGTTTGTTTCGCGTTCCAAAGCTTTAAGCAACAGGTTTAATTTGGTTACCTCTACTGCCTGTGAGTCAATATCAACTCCATAAATATTATTGAGCAGTATGCGTTTTTTTTCGGCAGTAGTAAGATTGCCGTCAGGTGTTAGGGGATTATCCTTTTTCTTTTGGGGCGGATTTTTGAGGTAGTATTGCAGGTGATGGTCAAGCAAATATTGATAAGCTCCGATAAGAAATGAACCGGAACCGCAGGCAGGGTCAACGATCTTTATTTTCTCAATGTCTTTCGGCTTTTTATTTTTTATCAGTTTGCCAACAGTATTCTCAACTATGTAGTCCACAATATATTTGGGCGTATAATAAACACCACCGGCTTTGCGTACTTCGGGCTTTTCTTCAATTTTAGCATAATGGGCTTTAGTCAGCCGGATGGTCTTGCCAAGAAACCGCTCGTAAACACTTCCGAGAATATCTGCCGGCAAAACGGAAAATTCATAAGGAGAAACAGGATAGTACAGCTCGTTGATGATATTTTTTACCACCTTGTTATCAACCGTAAGTAAAGGAGTTATATTATCTTCATTGAAATCAAAAAGACCGGAATTGTATTTTTCATCTGCAATATTATAAAGTTCAAAAAGGTTTTGGTACAAGTTGCCTTTTTTAATAGCGTTCTTCAAATCTCCGTAATGCTCAA
>CAZREZ010000320.1:0-4024 GCA_964599115.1 uncultured Bacteroidales bacterium | reverse complement strand
TTTGGGCATGGATTGAATATATACATTCAAAAAAGAAATATTGGATTTATATTATTGGTATTTTTTCAGGCTTTGCCATTTTATGCAAATGGTTAGTAGGATTATTGATGTATTTAGGATGGATTATTTTTAACTTCCTATCCTATAAATGGAATTTTTCAAAATATAAAGACATTATCATATCCCTGATAATAACAACGATAATCTCGCTACCTTGGCAACTATTAATTATTCACAAGTATCCAACAGAAGCTAATTTGGCATATGAGTTTAATATCAAACACTTCACAGAAGCTTTAGATGGGCATTCAGGGAGCTGTTGGTACCATTTAGACCAGATTAGTGTATTATTTGGAAGAATTGTACCATTTATAATTCTCCCTGCTTTCATTCTTTTTTACAAAAAAATATACAATAAAAAAATATTTATTTCATTGATAACTATTATTTTTTCTGTTTACATATTTTTTTCTTTTGCTAAAACAAAGATGCCCTCCTTTACAATTATAGCAGCTTTACCAATTTATATTAGCCTGGCTTGTTTTATTGATTACATTTTGTCTTACATACAGGATGTAAAACTGCCTCAATTATTTAAGCAAATAATGATCTTTTTATTTATAGTGTTTTTGGGCTACTCAAGATTAAATGTGGAAATGCTGCAAGAAAAACATACTCAATGGAAAAAAGAAAATCAATATTCTAAAATGTTGATGAATAATAAGACAATATTTGAAAGCCTTAAGAATAAATTGCCAAAAAATACAGTTCTATTTAATGTAAAGGGAAGACATTATATAGAAGCAATGTTTTATACAGGATTACCATCATATAATATTATTCCATCAAATGAACAATATAATGATATGGTAAGCAAAGGGAAGGTTATTGCCATATTTAATTCTAAAAAAAACAAATTACCTGATTATCTTGAAAACGATTCTACAGTTATTATAATAAATGAAGCATTAAAAGGGTATGATTGATAATTTAAAAATATTTTTAATTCGTAATTCTTAAATCGTAATCCAAATCATGACTCCCAAATTAATATTACTCAGTTTTTTAGCATATACATTGTTGTTATTTATTATTTCGTGGATAACTTCAAGAAAAGCAGGCAATGAGGCATTTTTTATCGGGAACAGAATTTCTCCATGGGTTGTTGTTGCTTACGGAATGATAGGAACATCACTGTCGGGTGTTACATTTATTTCTGTACCGGGTTGGGTTGGTACTACGCAGTTTTCATATATGGTAGTTGTTTTGGGTTATATTTTAGGATATTTTACTATTGCAACCGTTTTACTGCCTTTATATTACAGATTAAAACTCACATCAATTTATACTTATTTAGAAAAGCGTTTCGGGTTTTGGTCGTATAAAACAGGAGCATTTTATTTTTTATTGTCACGTATAATCGGTGCTTCATTCAGAATGTTTTTAGTAGTTAATGTTTTGCAACTATTTGTTTTTGATGCATGGGGAGTTCCATTTTGGGTAACTGTAACAATATTTATGATATTAATCTTACTTTACACTTTTAAAGGAGGAATAAAAACGATTGTGTGGACCGATACACTTCAAACAACATTTATGTTACTTGCAGTTATTTTTTCGGTTGTGGTTATTGTCAGGCATTTAAACACAAATTTTTCAGAAATATCAGCACAGGTCTTTAACAGCGATTATTCAGAAATGTTTTTTTATAACTGGCAGGATAAACGTTTTTTTCTTAAGCAATTTTTTAGCGGTGTTTTTATTGCAATTGTTATGACCGGACTTGACCAGGATATGATGCAAAAAAGCCTGAGCTGCCGTAATTTAAAAGATGCTCAAAAAAACATGATTTCCTTAAGTATCATTTTGGTTTTTGTTAACCTGCTGTTTTTATTCCTTGGAGCTATTTTGTATATTTATGCTAATTCAAAAGGAATAACAATTCCTGATTTAACTGATGATTTGTTTCCTACCGTTGCTTTGAAATATCTTGGCACATTTGCAGGAGTGATTTTTATCATAGGTTTGATTTCTGCTGCCTATTCAAGTGCAGATAGTGCATTAACCGCTTTAACAACTTCATTTAGTATTGATTTTTTAGGATTTAACAAAAACAAAGATCTATCGGAAAAAAGAAAGATTACAATCCGTTACATAGTTCATTTTTGTATTGCAACATTAGTGATATTTGTGATTGTTATTTTCAGAGTTATCAATGATCAGGCGGTAATTTCAAAATTATTTACAATTGCAGGCTATACTTATGGTCCTTTGCTTGGAATGTTTGCTTTTGGATTATTCACAAGAAGATCTGTTAAAGATAAATTGGTTCCTATAGTTGCTCTGGTCTCACCTGTGATTTGTTATATTATCAGCGAAAATTCAGAAAAATGGCTTAACGGATATAAATTCGGATTTGAACTACTTATTCTGAACGGAATTATTACTTTTGTTGGATTGTTGTTGATAAAGAAATCAGTACGTTCTTAACCTGAATAATTCATCACGCAAAGACGCAAAGGCTCAAAGATTTGAATTGAAACAATTTAATGCCTGCAATACTTTTTATATAATGAAATTGAATATTTTAAACACTTATTGCTAATTTACTTTTTCTTTGCAACTTTGCGGTTTTGCGAGAAATTTTATGAGTAATGCAGGTTAAATTAAATTAAACCTTTTATCATAAACTTCGTTAAAGCCTTAAAAAGTATAATTATGAATAACATAAGAAATTTGATTTTTATTTTTTCCTTGTTACTATTTTACCCAGTACAATATTTAAATGCTCAGATAGAAGTTATACATGTTAAAAACACTGAAGTTGAAATTATTGAAGGAGGATTATTTTACGCTTTACCCGTCACGTATTTAAAAATTGACCTAGCAGTTGAAAAAATTCAAAAAATCAGAGGTCCTTATTATGAATTTGCAGAAAAATATTTGGGCATAAAAGATATAATCTGGTCAAATTCTGAAAATTATAGAATTATGGATGTTGGAATATCCACTTTTTATCAACCCGATCCTGAAAACTATTATTATGTTCAACTTGGTGAAAAAGCATCAAAAGAAGAAAGATCATTGTTAATTCATTTAACAAACACCGGTTTAATTCAAGCAATTAACGACCAATCAACCGGATTATCTTCAGATGATCCTGAGAAAGAAAAAAAGCATTTGAATATTGATAATTCAGAATATTTTAAATATCAGGCAGATAATAATTTTTATGAAAAAATTGATACAATTATCAGGAAAATAAATATTGACACATTAACTATTGAACATCAGTTTTACAAATCATCATGGTTAGAAAAATCGGATGAACAAAAAGCTGAAGATGCTGCTGATTACCTTGAAAAGATTAGAGAAAACAGGTTTTTACTTATTAGCGGTTATCAGGAAGTAAATTATGGTGAAAGCATTGAATATATGGATAATGAGCTTAAAAAGCTCGAAGATGAATACTTGTCGCTTTTTACAGGTGTAACAAAAAAAGAAATCATTAATTATTCTTTTACTTATCTGCCTGATGCTCAAAATAGCGGATTATCAGAACCTGTTTTCAGGTTTTCTGAAATCAAAGGAGCTTTCGATTTATCAAGCACAATAGGAGGGAATGTAATGATACAAATTGATAAAATTGGAAATACGTCATTAGTTAGTGAGTTTATTAAAAATAATATAACAAATAAAGAGCCCACCGGATTTTACTATCGTTTACCTGAATATACCGAAATAACTATAAAATTTAATAATGAAGTTATTTCAAAAAGCACTGCTTTGATAAGTCAGTACGGAGTAGTAACCAACATCCCCTCGCTTGATACTGAAATACAATTCTATCCCGAAACAGGAAGTGCCAGGAAAGTGTTATTGAAATAGACACTTCTAATTGGGTAAAGTTTTTTCTACATAATTTCATAAAATTGCTTCCCTGATTTTAACCAGCTTTTTCCTGTTTTTCGCACACATAAATAAAGTTGAATATTTTAGGATATAAAATACAGAATAACAACAT
>CAZREZ010000319.1:0-4038 GCA_964599115.1 uncultured Bacteroidales bacterium | reverse complement strand
TTTTCAATTTCCTTGATATTTGTAAATTCACCTATAGTTCGAATTGAGCGGGTAGTTTTATCAATTTTAAGATCACCACCCGATATTGAAACATTTTCAAAGGCGATTGCATTTTCAATATCTGTAAAATTTAATTCAAATGCTTCTAATTTGTGAATATCAATATTAATTTGAATTTCTCTTTTGTCTAATCCTCTGAGTTCGACTTTTGAAATTTCGGAAATTTTTTCAATTTCATCTTCAAGGTATTCTGCGAATCCTTTAAGTTCTGTTTTACTGTAATCACCTGATAAATTGATGTTGATAATTGGAAATTCATTAAAATCAAGATCCATTACTATCGGATCAATATCCAGATCGTATGGCAATTCACTTTTTGCTTTATCAACGGCATCTTTAACATCCTGCAAAGCCTCTTTAATAACAATACCGGTTTTAAATTCAACAAAAATATCCGAATTATCCTGAGTTGAAGTTGATGATAAATCCTTTAATCCGTTTAGTGTTTGGATCTCTTTTTCAAGCGGTCTGGTAATAAGATTTTCAATGTCAACAGGTGTGTTGCCCGGATAAATTGTTTTAACAAATATTGTAGGGTAATATATTTCGGGGAATAATTCTTTTTGACTGTTTATATAGGATGAAATACCGGCAACGGCTAAAAGTATTATCAATAAAAAAATTGTATTACGATTTTTTAATGCCAGTGTAGTAAGTTTAAACTCACGGATAACTTTGTCTTTGGTGTTTTTGTTCATTCTGTTGTAGTTTTTTTATCAAACACTGAGTTTTAGTATAAGGACTAATTAATTTGCAACTATTCAGTTCAAAAAAGCATTAATTATATCAATTTTATCTCAGTACCGTTTTTAACTAAATTATAACCTTTGGTAATAACCATTTGTCCAGGATTTAATCCTTCGGTTATCATAGTGTTGCTATCGTCTGATATACCGGTTTTTATATATACTTTTTTAGCAATCATGATCTCACTTTGTTTTTCAGCTATATACACATAAGAGTCGTTAAAATCCTGCTTAATAATTATTGAAGGAATAACTAAAGCCGAATCAGTAGAAAAATCATTTATTTTGATAATTGACAAAATATTGGGCTTAAATTTTTCATTCTGGTTATTAATTTTCAGCTGAACAGTAAAAGTACGGTTTTCAGGTTTTACCACATTTCCGATTCTGTGAATAGGAACTTCCATCTTGATTTCCGGATAAGCAGGAAATTCAAGTGATACCATATCTCCTTTATTAATATTGGCTAAATATGCTTCAGAAACATCAATATTTATATATAATTTATCAAGGTTTACGATTTGCATTAATTGTATGCCTGGCAATCCCAGCTCTCCTTCCTTTTGGAATATTTCATCTACAATTCCATCAATAGGCGATTTAACTAAAGCTATTTCTAATTGAGCATTAAGAGTGTTAAGTTTGCTTTCTAAAGATTCTTTGTTGTTTTTTGCTTCAAGAAATTGGAGTTCGGAGCCGATTTTCTTTTTCCATAATTGCTTTTGTTTTTCATATACTGTTGTAGTCAGTTCAAGAGAAGTTTTAACTTCATTAATTGTTTTTTCGGTAATACTGGTATTTATTTTGGCAAGTAAATCACCTTTTTTAACTCTTTCGCCTTCGGTTACATAAATCTTTTTTATTTGCCCATTTATTTCCGGACTGATAAAAGCTTCATTTATTGATTCAACCGAACCACTGGCATCTAAAAAGTGATTGAATTTTTGATATTCAAGTTTTAAAACCGATACAATGATTTTATGCCCTGAATCATTAGCGTTTGAGTATTTGTTAAGTTCTTCTTCAAGCTTATCAATTTTATGATTGAGTTCACTAATATCGTTTTTATATCCCTGAATTTTATCTTTTATTTTTTCAGGACTATCGGTTGACTGACATGCTGTAAAAATGATTATTAGTAATAAAGATAGTATTTTTTTCATCTTGTAATAATTTGTTAAAAAATTCCATTGTTAAATTAATAATTATTAGCTACTTTAGTTTTTGGTTAATAATTTTTCTAAAGTTAATTTTGTTTCAAGTAAATTAAATATGGAGTTAATATAGTCGGATTCGGAAGTTAAAAACTGATTATGAGCTTGTAAAAGATCCATGCTTGAAGAAATTCCTTCCAGGTATTTAATCTCGGTTTTTTTGTATATTTTTTCAGCAATTTCCAAACTTTTCTGTTTATTATTGAACACCATAAGTGCATTATAAAATTCATTTCTTAAGGCATTTACTTGTATTGTTAAACCTGCTTTAAGTTTTTTGTCCTCTTCGGTTATTTTATTAAGTTCTAATTTTTTTTGCTTAACTTTTGCGCTTCTGATCCCACTACTGAAAATAGGGACATCCAATTGAATACCCCAGAAAGTTGTAGGATACCATGGTTTATTTCCTTCAAAAAAATCATAATCGTTTCGCATTGCATTTGTTTGAGCATTGAAAAATGCTGATAATGTGGGCAGATATGATGCTTTTTCTAGTTTTAACAACAAATGTGAAAGATTTTTCTGGTTTTCGAGAACTATATAATCAATGTTTTGATTATAATCAAAAACGGTTGTCATAAGTGCGGTTTGATTAATTTCTGCTAATAAAGAGTTCAGGTCATCAGTAAGGTAAACGCTGTCGTTTAAACTTAATCCCAAATAATATTTAAGGTAGGAATAAGCAATATCAACCTGATTTTCAGCAGTAAGAATAGATGCTTGCATATCGGTTACAAGCAAATCCAGCTGATCAACATCAGTATCTTCAACAAATCCGATTTTATAAATTTCTTTTGTTTCGTATGCCATTTTTTTAAGGTCAACAAGTGTGCTGTCTAAAATTGATTGATTTTTTTCAGCCACCAGAACAGCATAATATGCTTTTGCAATGATTTCTTTAACATCAATTCCACTTTTAATAAATTGTTTTTTTGATTTGTTAAGAAATGATTTTGCAGCTTGCAAACCAACAATATAAGAGCCGCTAAAAATCAACTGATTTACATTAACTCCAGCAGTTACATTAAATTTTGTTCCGAATTGAGCAGGAAAAAACTGAGGTTCACCTAAGGGCTCCTTAGGTTCTAAGCCAAAATCATTTTCATTTACTTGATAAATAACAGGAGTTATAAAATCAGGAAGAAGTGTAGTGGCAATATTTAGATAATTATTATTAGATAAACTACCGTTAATTTGCGGGAAACCAATAGAAACCGATTCTTTTACCCTATTGTTGGCTATTTGAATATCTGTATAAGCATTTTTAATGTCATAATTATTTTCCAAAGCAAATTCCTGAGCTTCTTCTAATGTAAAATATTTTAACGACTGGCTATGAGTTGTATTAATATTAATTAGAAAAAAAAGATTGATAAATAAAATACTAAATATTTTTTTCATAATACATACTGTTACTTCTTTGCTTTTAATAATTTTTTTTGTTTTTCAAACTGCCTTTCATAGTATTTAATTCCTTCCGGCTTTGCAATGCCTCTAATAAAATTTTCGAACATTACATCAAAAAACATTTCAAAAGAATATTTTTCAGGCGGGAAAAATTCAGGATCATGAATATCAATAAGCCGGCTTATATATAATCGTGCTATTAGTTCAATGCTCAGGTCATCACGATATATGCCCTGATTGATTCCTTTAGTAAGATTGATTTTTATTTTTTCAAAAATAAAATTTTTCCTTGTTTCAAAATGCTTCTGATAAAGCTCGGGGTAGTATTTTTTTAACTCAAAAGTCAGTGAAGGACTAACGTCTTTAAATCTTAGAGCTATTTCTTTACTAACGGTTAAAAGTATATCAATAGCATTAACACCCTCAAAGTCATATTCATCAAAAATACTTTTAAATCTTTCCCTTTCAAATTCAAGAACCTTTTCTACTAAGTTGGTTTTGTTTTTTATATATTTATAAAATGTTTTTTTTGAGATACCCATTTTGTTGCACATATCATCTATTGACATATTTTTTATTCCATAAGTAAATGAAAGGCTACGCGCTTTTTC
>CAZREZ010000318.1:0-4042 GCA_964599115.1 uncultured Bacteroidales bacterium | reverse complement strand
CACCTGCATCTTTTGAACCAACCTCGGATAAAACAATTCTATCCCCTGATAATTTTCTTATGTATTCGCATTTGTCGTTATGATTCATAAACATTGAACCGTCGGAGACTTCAACTGCTTCGAGTTTCAAGTCATCAATTAGTTTTAGATACTCGTCAAACATATTCCTTATAACATATGCTTCAAAAAGTGTTCCTCCCAAATAAACTTTTATATTGTTAGTTTGGTATAGTTCAATTTTTTCTTCAACATTTTTTGTAACAACAGAAGTTCCGAATCCTAATTTCATAAAATCAATTAATTCGCCGGCGGAATAAATTATATCTTCTGCTTGCCTGATACTAAGTCCTTTATCCATAGCCATTACAATACCTGTTGTTCTTGGTTTTGATGGTCTTTCGGGTAAATAAGGTAAATGTATTTTCATAATCTATAGGTTTATATTTAAGTAATTTGATTTGTAAAATAGATTTAATTTATCCAAAAAAGTACAGGATTTAAAATTTATAACATTAATATGTTAATACTTTTATCTTTTGTCTTTTGTCTTTTGTCTTTTGTCTTTTTTCATCCTTCTTTTCTGAATATTTCAATAATATTTTGAATATATTGATTATTTTTTAATTCGGGTTGATATTCAAATATTTGAGTGTGTTTCTTAAAGTTCAAGCTAAGGGCAATTTCAAAGTAACGATAGGCTTCCTTTGTATTTCCTGTTTTTAACAAATAAATGAACAAGCGGTAATAAAAATCCGTATTTTTCGGTTGTTGTTCAATACCTTTTTCAAGAATTTCAATAGCTTTTTCAAAGTCGTTTTTTTCAACATATAAATTTGAATAATCAAGCCATATATCGGGGTTAAGAGGGTCTAATTCACTTACCTTTGAATATGATGTGAGTGATTCCTCAATTAATCCTGCTTTGTATTGAGTGTCGCTAAGTATATACCAGAATTCAGGGTTGCTTTCATCAATTTCAGTGGCTTTTTTCATGTAATTTAATGCGGTTTTTAAATTACCGAGTTCATCTGTTGCAATACCGGCTCCCATCCAGGCATCAGCCAGTTTGTCATCAATCTGAATAGCCATTTTATAACTTTCTACTGCAGAATTAAAATCATTAAGTTTTTCATAACATTCACCGACATAATAATATGTCATGGCATCGGGTTCTTCATAATTGAATGTTTCCTTGTAAACATTTATTGCATCTTTATAAAGATCTAAGTTAGCATACGAATTAGCTTTGTTAAAATATGCAGATGCAAATGTTTCATCAATAGCAATAGCGTAATCATAAGCTTCAACAGCTTTTTCAAATAATTCGAGATTATTGTATGAAATTCCAAGGTTAAACCATGCTGATTTTGAGTAAGGATGTTTATTTATAAATTGCTTGAAAAATTTTATACTATCTTCCGAACGATTGCTTAATTCGAAGCAAAATGAAAGTTCATAAATAATGGCTTCATTTTTAGGATTTAGAGAAAGGATTTTTTTCAGATATGTTATTGAGTTATCATAATCGCCAATGTTTTCGTACTCAAAAGCAATGTTTGTATAAACATCTTCCATGTCATCCGAGTTGTCTATTGCTTTTTTATATTCCTGTATTGCAAGCTTTGGTTTTTTTTGTTGTCCGTAAATAGATCCTTTCATCAAGTATACTTCAGGATTGTTTGGTTCAAGTCTTTCAATTTTAAGTAACATTTCCAAAGCTTTTTCTGTTTTGTTTGTTGAAAGCAACAATTGTACTTTCTTAAACATTAAATTCACGCAGGAAGGATGTTGCTGGCTGGCAAATTTCAGAGCAGCACTTGATTTTTTTAAATTGTTTTTATTAAGATAAAAATCAATAATATTCTCAAATTCTTCAACATCAAAGAAATAATGCTGGTCAACACGAAGCATTTCTTCAAACCTGGCAACTAAAGTATTGATCTGTTTGTCGTAATTTCGTTCCTGATAATTCTGCATCATAATTATAAATAAATAGCATTGCAAAATTAGTAAAAATTGTAAATAAAAAGCTGCGAAAATATTTAATTAAAAAATATCTAAAATTTTAATGTTTTATCCTCAATAACTCCCCTCCTTTTTTTAAGGAGGGGCCTGGGGTGGTTAATAAATCTTCATTAATACCTGGTCTTTTATTATTAGATTTTTTTTGGTAATTTCTACCACCCCTAACCCCTCATAATCATAGGAGTGGAATGTGTTTCTCATAATTTTAAATTTCATTACATAATCAATCCCATACCTGTCCAAATTAAATCTAAAATCAAAAATCTCAATTCTCATCTAATTCCTTCCTTACATGCATTTATCTACTGACAAGTTTTAAGAGTATTTTGGGTGTTTTGGCTTTTTTACCTTGGCATTGCCCATTCCGGAAAAACATTTACATCAATATTAAAAATGTACATACCAAGATAGTAGGTTGCAAGAGTAATAATGATAACGCCTATAAGATTAAGGATTATTCCTGTTTTTGCCATATCAATTATTTTCAACCTGTTTGTTCCGAAAATAATTGCATTCGGTGGTGTTGCAACCGGAAGCATAAATGCCAGAGAAGCCGATAATGTTGCCGGAAGCATGAATAATAATGGATTTATTTCTGTTGATACTGATAATCCGGCGAGGACTGGTAACATCATTTCAATAGTAGCGGTATTAGAGGTTAATTCTGTAAGAAAAGTCATCATAAAGGCAATTATTGCAATTATAAAAATCGGATGAATTGAAACAATCCAGCTAAGCTGACCTCCAAACCAAAGCGAAAGGCCCGATTCCTTAAATCCGGTTGCCAATGCAAAACCCCCGCCGAATAAAAGCACAATATTCCATGGAAGTTTTGAAGCTGTTTGCCAATCCATTAATCTTTTACTTTTACTTGATCTTGATGGAATTAAAAATAATATTATTGCCATTGCAATGGCTACTGTGCCGTCATTAATATATTTTGGACTTGAAAACAAAGTAGACCAGCCCGGAATAGTAAAATTTCCGATTGTAATATCTGACCTTGACAACCACAAAAAAGCTAAAAATATAAAATCAATAAAAATTATTTTTTCTTCAAAGCTTATTTTACCTAATGCTTTATATTGTTGTCTGAATGATTCTGAATCAATTTTAATCCAGCTTGCCTTTTTAGGCCTATACAAAAAATACAAATAACACCATACAATAATAAAAAAAGTGATGCTGACCGGCAATGCAAAGATAAACCAGTGGGCAAAAGATATTTCAGAAGCATTGGGAAACATAATTTGAAAGATCCTTGTAAAAGATAAATTTGGGGGAGTACCTACAAGCGTTGCTATTCCTCCTATTGAGGCACTATATGCAACTCCGAGAAGTAAACCGATTGAATATTTTGAAATCTGTTTTTTACCGATAATTTCTTCTAATTTATTAATTATGGAAATTAATATCGGGATCATCATCATTGTAGTGGCAGTATTTGATATCCACATTGACAGGAAAGCTGTTGCTAACATAAACCCTAACAAAATCCTTCCCGGGCTGATGCCTGTAAAAATCAGGATTTTTAATGCAATTCGTTTATGAAGATTCCATTTTTGCATGGCAAGAGCAACGATAAAACCGCCTATAAAAAGAAAAATTACATGGTTGAAATAAGTAGCTGAAACGTCTTTTCCGTTCATTATGCCGAACAAAGGAAATAGTACAACAGGAAGTAAAGACGTTATTGCCAATGGAATTACTTCAGTTATCCACCATATTGCCATTAATATTGCAACAGCAAAAGTATATGTAATCTCAGGACTTCCGGGTTCAAGGTCACCCAAAATAATAATAAGCAGGAATATCAGCAGCCCACCGTATAAACCTATAATTTTTCTTATACTGAATTTCGAAGAAATCTTCATTTGGATATAAACGAAAATGATGAATTAAAAAGTTGCTAAAGTAATAAAATTTTTGGTTAGATAAGATTTTGTTTTGAATGATGTGAAAAGAGGTTTAATTGAAAAAACATGGTTGCTAAAATAGGGGTTTATATATTGTTATA
>CAZREZ010000317.1:0-4048 GCA_964599115.1 uncultured Bacteroidales bacterium | reverse complement strand
ATCTTTATTAGTGGTGTTAGAAATACTCCTAAGGAAGGTGTAGGAATTTGGGCGACTGGTACTGGTAATTCTATTAGTGGTAATGGCGGCTCATGTGCAATCTCTTTAATTAATCCTGAGATATTTATTTACAGCAATGGTCCAAACGATTTCCGCAGATCAGAAGACAGGGCATTGAATTTTTCCGGCACTGCATTTGTAGAATCCAGCCAGATACAGGGAAGTCTTTTTATTACGCCTGCAGTTTTATGGGAAAGCTTTGCTGACCAAAACAGCAGAGATTCAATAGTTTTCCATGCTAAAAAAGCTTATGCCTCAGGCGAAACCATTCAAGTAAGAAGTAATACTTTCGATCACCCGTTTTATTATACTACACCAAATGCAATTTCTCAGGGAGACTCTGTTTTAATAAAGGATTTAATACAGTCAAAATATTTCCTTGCTACATACAATAGTGTTTGGATGACAAAAGATATACTGGATTTTACTACTGATCCTCCTGAATGGTTCCAGATTTCAACTAAAAATATTACAGGATTTACCGGAAATCCACAATGCCTTAGCTACTCATCAGATGCAAATCATTTATTTGTGGGTACACAGGACGGTAAATTGTACAGAATGTCAAATATAGCATTAGCTTATGATTATGAAAGAGCTGATGTAAGAAGCCCTTATTGTATAATTTCAACTGATGAATTACCAATTTATTTACCCGGAACAACTGACGAAATTTCACAGGCAATTACTTCTATTGCAGTTAATCCGAATGATCCTGAAAACGTTGTGATTACTCTGGGTAACTATGGTAACAGTCATTATGTTTACATGACAACCAATGCATTGGATTCATTGCCTGAATTCAGGTCAATACAAGGTGACCCTGAAAACGGAGGATTGCCTCTGATGCCTGTTTATGCTTCTGTTATTGAAAGAATTGAGGACGAATTAGTTATACTCGGAACCGAACATGGAATATATCTTTCAAATACTATCCATGATGTTAATCCTGTATGGGTAGAAGAAAATACAGGAATGGATATTGAACCTGTATTTATGTTAAAACAACAAATTGTAAATCAACTTGCCGACTCAGTTGTAATCTGGGATGGACTTGATTCAATATGGATTGTTTATCCGGGTGTCGATAACCTTGGTATTATTTATAATGCAACTCACGGCAGGGGTATTTTCAGATGTAATAATTTTTATCATCCTGTTGGAATTGATGATGACCTTATTGCAAATAATTCGTCTTATTTGAACTTAAAATTATATCCCAATCCAGTTATTGACAAAGCTAAAATATCCTTTAAATTAGAAAATTCAGCTAATATATTTATTAAGGTTTTTGATATAAACGGAAGACTTGTAAACTCAATTGATCTGTGTCAAATGACTTCAGGAGATCATGAAATTTCTCTTGATTGCAGTTACCTGAACAGAGGTACTTACATTATTCAATTGGTTGCAGGTACAAAAACTTCAACTTCTAAATTTGTAATAATCAAGTAAAATATTTCATTCAAATAATTTTTTAATAATTAAATATTAAGAACATGAAAAAAATATTCTCATTTTTATTAATTGTATTTGTTTTTGCAGCTATTAGTTTGTCAGCACAAACAAGAATATATACCCCAGAATTAGCTTCTCCTCAAAATGAAGATGATGATCAAATGCCTGATGTTGTATTGAACTGGGATGCGGTAACAGGCGGAATAGATAATATAACTTATGAATGTAAATTAGCAACGGATGCAGCTTTTACTGACCCTGTAACATTTATTACTGAATTTTCCGGTGTTCAATGTGAATATCTTTTGTTCGGAACAGAATATTTCTGGAAGGTTAGAGCAACCGATGGTATTGATACATCTTATTGGTCTGAAACATGGTCATTTTTTACATTTAATGAGGTATTATGTTATAAACCTAATAACGGATCAGATGATAAAATGCCTGATGAATTAATTAAATGGAAAAATAAAATTGGTGGAAATATAATTACAGGTTTAACACATTTTGATGTTCAAATAGATACTGTAGAAACATTTGATAGCCCGCTTTCAGATATATATTCAGTTGAGAGTTCTATGTTTAAGGTAAATGCCGAATTGCTTCGTTTTGGTACGTTGTATTACTGGAGGGTTCGGGCAAGGCATGATCTTGATGAAAGTGATTGGTCACCAGACTACTTTTCATTTACTACTATTTTTGCTGTTGAATTAGATGAACCCCAGAATGGTACGGACGATCTTGGTTTGGATGTTTTTACTCAATGGGATGAAATTACGGGAATTGTGAATTATATTGTTCAGGTTGATGATGACCCTGATTTTGGAAGTCCGGAAATCGTTTATCCAGATACAAATTCAGTGTATGTTGATATGTTTACATTTGGTAATACTTATAACTGGAGAGTATGTGCTGCCCATTTAAATGATACATCCGACTGGTCAGAAGTATGGACATTTGAAACAATCAACGAAGTATTACTGACTTCCCCTGAAGATGGTGTAGTTAATGTAATACGTTTACCTGTTCTTGTGTGGGAAGAAATTTTAGGAATTACAGAATACCAGCTTCAATACAATACAACACCTGATTTTACTGATCCTGTTGCAAATGAATTGATTCTGTCCGGAACTAATGAGTTCCAGGTGGTTTTTATCCTTGATGAAGGACAGGAATATTTCTGGCGTGCAAGAGCAATTCATATTATTGATACATCTGCATGGGGTGAGGTCTGGTCGTTTACAGTTGTTTCAGGAGCAGGTATTAACGATGATATGTTCAACCGGTCAAATATTAAGGTATATCCTAATCCTAGTTCAGGAAAGATCTTTTTGGATATCAACGCAAATCAATCATTTAATATTAAATACAGTATTATTGACCTTCTCGGTCAAGTATTTGTTAATAACAAAATAAACTTAAATCAGGGAACAAATTCAGAAGAAATATTACTTAATGATTTACCTAACGGTATATATATTTTGCGACTGGAAAAAGACGGTGTTTTTTATAACAAAAAATTTGTGATTGACAGATAATATCCTTGTAAAATAAGTTACCTCCTTTTTAGTTGAGCCGGTTCTTTTTGTAGCCGGCTTTTTAATTATACCTTTTACCGAAATTAATACTTAAATATATTGTAACGAAAAGATTTTTGTTTTTATTAAAAGCCATAATAGGAATTGCTTTTGGAAAAAAATCAATTACTGTTCCTAATTCTAATGCACTTATCTTTGATTTAAATAATCCGAACTCAAAGTTGACACCGAATTTTGCATAAATACCCGGATACAATTTGGTTTGTTCCAAGCCCTTGGTAAAAGGAGCTCTACCGTAAATATTATCATAAAAGTGTTTTTCGGGATCATATTTTTCGGTAGTAATTTCATATTCATAAATTGATGAAGTGAAATTAAGAATATATAAATAAACAGGTTTTGCAAAACCTAAGGATGCTCCCCCATAATAAAAATATCGTAATTCGACTCCTCCCCAATAAGGTTTTCTGTTTAAAAGCTTTTGAAAACCTATGCCTCCTCTTAAAATATAAACATAGTTTAGCTTACCGTAAACATATCTTTTAGCATTAATAAAATAAATATTGTAAGTTTTAACTTGCTTAGGCGATTTTATTCCAACAAAATCAAACTCAAGTAGTCTTTTTTTAAAAGCTGTGATATTTTTTCCTTTTCTGAATTCAGCTCCCCAACCTAAATTATGAAAAATAATACCTCCGCTTATTTCTTTGACATACAGTACGCTATCATAAATATCTTCGTTTTTTGAAATATCTTGCGAAAACAATAATGAATTGCATGTGAATAAAATAAATAATAATGATATGCTGAAAATAAACCTCATTAATATCTTTGCTCAACCTGGTATTTATGTGATTCACCGTATGCAGGGCATTTATTACTTGACTTGCATGATGAAAAAAGTATTATAAATAAAACCACAGTTGAAAGTATTATTAAAATTTTTTTCATGAGAATATAAAATTTAATATTATTTACAAAGAAAACAGATT
>CAZREZ010000316.1:0-4054 GCA_964599115.1 uncultured Bacteroidales bacterium | reverse complement strand
TAAAAAGCTATACAGGCTAGATATATCAAAGATTTCAAAGAACGTTATATTAATTTAATCGGACACTAGTGATATAATATGACAACCCTGAAAAATCGGTATAAACTAAGCGAATGACTTAATGACTAAAATATATTTTAACTAATAGCGACAATCACGAGTAATCGTTAGTAAATTTTTTAACATTAGAGTATAAATCTTTACCTATACTCATTATTATAACAAGGCATAAATTTTCTTCTGCCTCCGCAAAATCCTTTATTGAAGTTGATTTTCACTGAAAAATATATATCCAGACCTGTAAAATCATTAAATCCAAAAAATCCACCTAATTTGTCAGTACCGATAGTCAGGAAGTATAACCTGGCTGACAGACCGATTCTTGGTTGTTTAAAATCATATAATGATATTGGAACAGCAAACTCATAATGCATTTTTTCATAACGTGGTGTTATTGAAATTTGTGATGGTCTGCGTAAAGATATTTTTCCCAATTTCAGCGGATAAATAAAAGTGCTGTTAATATACCAATTTTTATTATAATGATAATCAACCTGAAAGCTAAATGCAGTAGGAAGACCTATAGAAATTTTATTTGCTTTTAAAGATTCATCAGGGTCACCGTAAAACTGATTGCTTATGGTCTGGCTCAAGTCGTGTACATTGTGATATTTTAAAGTATCAATTCCTTCCCAATATGTACTTACATTATCATAAACATGTTTTTGGGCATTTTCCTTAAATTTAATACCTCCGATATCAATTATTGAAACCCCAATTCTATAAACATAATCTTCATAAGGTTGTTTGCACAACTTATCATATTTACGATTAGAATATCCTCTTGCTTTTTTCTGATAAGTTATTCCAATATCTAGTCCAAATCCCCCACCCTTAAAAAATTTTCCGTCATCAGGAAAATCATTATTATAATAATTAAGTGGCAGTGAGCATCCAACTTCAGCATCAAGGTTTCTGATATCTGCAGTACTGTCATTAGGAATTATATAATCAATATTATTGACATTCATATATCCACCGCTGTAACCAAATAATCTCTTCACAGTAATACCTGCTGAAAATTGATTATTGTATGTCTTCTTGAAAATATAAGCATAAGTTAATCCTATTTCACCCCATGCCATTGCTGCCATACCAAAATCATGATCATTATAATTAATATTTAATTGCGACGGATAATTCAGTCCTTCATATGCAAAATTTGCAATCTCATACGGTATTCTGTTTAACGATACCATTGTTCTAACACCTGTAGTTAGTGCAAAAGCATGATTACCTTTTGTAACCATTGCCGAAGGACCGATTACCCTTATATTTGAAAACCCATATTTTAGTTTTTCATTAAAATAATGATCAAATGCCTGATTATTTTCGCCATACGATGGAAACTCAGGATCTCGTTTTAGAAACTGGAATAATTTGTAGTCTTTACCATGGATGTATAAATAGTTGTTCTGAGCAAAAATACCGGTTGTAACAAGATTTATATCCATGTATAACTTTGAGTTCACAATTGAGCTGGGATTGATTATTGATCCAACCGAACCTGCATAGTTACTATTAACTATCCCCAGCATTTCCTGTGCTTTAACAGGTATCAATACAATTGTAAATAGTATTATTATAATTATTTTTCTCATTAATTTTTTATTGATTTTTTGCAAAAGCACAGTATGAATAGTTATTTTTTAAAAATTTTAAGTCGCAAATTTAAAAATTTCACAACAACATAATAATTTAATATTCTAATAATTTAAGTTAATATAAAAGCAACTGGTTAACCCATTGCTTTTATACTAACAAAAAAGTTTATTTAGAACGGATTTTCTGCAATGATATTTTCAACACTTATTGAATTAAGTCAATTATACCGGGCTACATGGATAGATTCAATCAGGAATACCATAATAGGCGGATTAATTATAGGTTTTGGATTTTTATGGAGTGATTTTATCTGTTATTTGTGCGGAATTATTTTGGGTATTATCATTGATTTTTTTATAAAAAAGGCTAATTACTAAGTTTTTTTATTACTTTTGCAGTCTAAATATTTTTTTATAAAATTGCGGATGTGGCGTAATTGGTAGCCGCGCTAGACTTAGGATCTAGTGCCGAAAGGCGTGGGGGTTCGAGTCCCTTCATCCGCACTATAAGCCTTAGGACAATATCCTCACTAAGGCTCTTTTTTTAATGACTAATATTCAGACAAATAATAAATTTCTAATAATTTATATAAAATTTTGGGTTACCTTTTTATAAATATTGGGATTAAGTTATTAGAAAAAGTATATTTGTAAGCAAGAAAAATATAATTTTCAACTATTTATTTAATGAATAAATTAAAAATAATAATTCTTTGTTTGTTTGTTTTTACTGCAAATAATTTTCTTTATGCAACAGATCAAAGCAGAATTGACAGCCTGAAAACAAAACTAAAAAACTCTAATGATTCTATCAAAATATTAATCTACAATCAACTTTCCAAAGAACATTTTTACAATTCACCAATAAAATCGCAATCATACGCAGAATTTGCATTACTTCTCGCTAAAGAAACAAATAGCACCCGAGGTCAAGCAATAGCCCTAAACAATTTAGGAGAATCAAATTATTTTCAAAATAAATATAAAAAAGCACTTAATTATTACTTTAAGTCATTATTTTTATTTGAGGAAATAAATGATATAAAAAAAGTTTCGGAATTATCAATAAATATCGGAAATGCATACGGCGAACTTGCTGAATATAATGAAGCATTGAAATATCTTGAAAATGCTTTAACAATACAGCAAGAAATGAATTCAAAAGAAGACATTGCTGTAATCTATAATTATATCGGTTTAGTTTATGATTATAAAAGCGAATACAAAGAGGCAATGGAGTATTTTTTAAAAGCCCTGAAAATTGAAGAAGAAACAGGTAATAAAGAAGGTATTTCAAATGTTTCAAACAATATGGCTAATATATATAGCGTATGGAGAAACTATGAAAAAGCATTGTTTTATTACCTAAGATCTTTGAAAATTGAAGAAGAACTTGATAATAAAGGAGGAATTGCCATTGCTTTTAACAATATCGGCATTGTTTACCATGATTGGAAAAATTACGATAAGGCTCTGGAATACTATAAAAAAGGATTAGATATTGAAAAAAATTTAAAAAACAAATCGGGAATTGCAAAATCACTTAATAATATTGCTATAATTTTTGATGAAAAAGGAAAACATGAAAAAGCACTTGAATATTATACTCAATCATTAAAATTAGAAGAAGAATTAAATAATAAAATCGGTATTTCTATTGCTTTAAGCAACATTGGAGAACATTTTGAAGAAAGAGGAAATTACAATAAAGCCTTAGAATATTATCAAAAATCACTAAAAATTGATAAAGAAATTAATAATTTTGTTGGCTTCGGGCAAACATATAACCAATTAGGCAACCTATATGTTCAATTAAAAGATTATAACAAAGCTCTGAAATATTATAACAACAGCCAGAAGATTGTTAATCCGTTAAACATTATTGAAACCATCACAGAAAACTACAAAGGGTTAACTAATACCTACTCTCTTCTTGGAAACCACAAAAAAGCTTTTCATTATTCAAACCTCTATCACAATCTGAAAGATTCAATTTTTAATAGAAGTATGCATAAGCAGCTAACAATTATTCAATCAGGATTTGAAGCTGAAAAACGGGAAAATGAAATAGAAATATTGAACAAAAACAAACAATTACAAGAACATGAAATTAACGAAAATCAAATCAAGCTTGAAAACCAAAGGAGTTTAATGATTGTATTGATTGCAGGTATTGTAGTTGTTATAGTTTTTGCTGTTATTTTCTTCAAACAACTTTATCAGAAAAATAAAGCCAATAAAATGTTGAAACTACAAAACATTGAAATTAAAAAAAACAGGTTAAAACTAATAAAATCCAAAGAAAAAGTTGAAGAATCCGACAGATTAAAATCTGCATTTTTAGCTAATATGTCACACGAAATACGAACACCGATGAACGGAATACTTGG
>CAZREZ010000315.1:0-4054 GCA_964599115.1 uncultured Bacteroidales bacterium | reverse complement strand
ATTTGTCTTTTGTTTTTTGGTGCTTTAATCAAACAGCTTCTTTATCTCAACACGATCTGGCTTAATAATCCCTTTCTCTGTAATTATCCCGGTGATGTATTTTGCCGGAGTTACATCAAAAGCCGGATTTAATGCTTTAGAACCTGGCGAGCAGACAAGAATGGTTTCAATGTTGTTATTTTTATCAATACCTGTTTGATATAAAACCTCATCCTCACTCCTGTCTTCAATAATAATATTTTTACCTGATCTACATTTAATGTCAAAAGTAGAGGTAGGTGCTGCAACATAAAACGGCACTCCGAATTCCTTTGCAATTATTGCTTTTTCAAAAGTGCCAATTTTATTGGCTACATCTCCGTTTTTGGCAATCCTGTCGGCACCGACAATCATCATATCAACCATGCCCTGCGACATTAGATACGCACCGGCATTATCAGGAACAATAACATGGGGAATTTTTCCGTTTTTTAATTCCCAGGCAGTAAGTCTTGCACCCTGGCTTCTCGGGCGTGTTTCATCAACATAAACAAATATTTTTTTTCGTGATTTACGGGCAAAATAAATCGGCGATAAAGCAGTTCCGTAATCAACAAATGCTAGCCATCCTGCATTGCAATGAGTTTCAATTCGGAAGCCATCCTTGATTAATTCATTTCCGAATTCCCCGATTTTCCTTGAATCCCGTGCATCTTCATCAGCAATTTTCCGTGCTTCTACCACAGCAGCTTCAACAGAAACTTTTCCTTCATTAAAAACCCTTTCAACAGCATAAAATAAATTCCTGGCTGTTGGTCTTGTAGCTTCAATATCTTCTTTTGCCTGTTCCACATAATTCCAATATTCATTTTCAGGTGCTCCTAAAAATGCTTGTGCCATAGCATAGCCTGCAGCAGCTCCGATAGCACCTGCACCGCGTATTATCATAGTTGTAATAGTAAAACAGGTGTCAAAATATGTTTTTGCTTCATGAATCTTAAACTCAAATGGAAGCATATTCTGATCTATCATAAAAACCGATGAACCTTCCATCCAAACAGTTCTGTATACTTTACCTTTAACTTTCACGGATAAATATTTTTAGGTTTAAATATATAATTAAAGCATTATTTTAGTCATTATTTTATTTAATAGCATACCTAACTGTGACAGCCCCCATATCTGCCCAAAAGCCCACATCTCCGACAAAATTTATTGATGGCTTCCAGTCAATAGAAATATTAATGGGTGCATTATTAAATGTATATCCAATGCCCACAATTGCATCAGAACCTAAAATAGTGTATCCGCCTGTATGACCACTCTCCCACCAGTAAATATCGTAATTGTTTTCTTTCCAAAAACCCAAATGTGCACCAACTCCATAGCACCAGGCAAGTCCGGGAATATTAAATGCAGGAGTTTCAAATTCGTATAAGCCTGTAATTATAAATCCTTTCCACCTTGAACCGATAATCCCCTCAATAGCTTGGTTTTCATTTAAAAAATGTTTCACGGAAAAACCCCAGTCCAATCCAACACGCAATCCAATGCCTGTTCTGTAATCCTGTGCCATTATGATAAAATTAGCAGTAAAAATAAAAAATAAAATTACTATCAGTTTTTTCATATTTATTATTCATCATTCGGTGTTCAATAAGAAAAATTTAAAATGTAGAATTTTGAATGTAGAATAAAATTACCAAAATTCATTATTTCTATGTTTTTAACTTAGGCACCTAACTCATTTACAGCAATCCATGCCATCAGTCCCATTCCTATTTCAAGACTTTTTTCATCTACATCAAAATCAGGAGTATGCAGATTTGAAGTAATACCTTTGGTTTTGTTACTTGTTCCCAAACGATAAAAACAGCCCGGCACGATCTGTGAGTAATAAGCAAAATCTTCGGCAGTCATGCGTAAATCAAGGTCAAGTACATTCTCTTTTCCAACATATTCAACAGCACTTTTAAATGCATTTTCAGTTACAATATCATCATTAATTAAAAATGGATATCCTTTGTTAATAAATACTTCACAGCTTCCGCCGGCATTTTCAGCAATTGATTTGGCAGTTTTTATTATTTGTTCATGAGCTTCAGCTCTCCATTTTTCATCAAAAGCACGGAAAGTACCTTTAATTTCAACTTCGTGGGGAATTACATTATAAGTACCATTTGCTATAAACCTACCGAACGATAAAACTGTAGGAGTATTTTTGTCGGGATTATGACTTATGATTTGTTGCATTGAAATAATAATCTCAGATGCAATCACAACCGGATTTATAATTAAATCAGGCATTGCAGCATGGCCGCCATTGCCTTTAACTATTAACGTAATTTCATCTGTTGAAGCCATATATTTCCCGCTTTTCATACCGATCTTGCCGGTTTCCAGATCCGGATAAACATGCTGACCAATAATAATGTCCGGTTTCGGGTTTTCCAGAACACCTTCTTCAATCATAAATTTAGCACCTCCGGGAATTTTTTCCTCTGCCGGTTGAAAAATCAGTTTTACGGTTCCTTTAAAATGTTCTTTTAATTCATTTAAAATTTTCGCAGTACCGAGCAATGAAGAAGTATGAACATCATGTCCGCAGGCATGCATCACACCTTTGTTTTTTGATTTATATTCTATCTCATTTTTTTCTTTAACAGGAAGAGCATCAATGTCGGCTCTAAGTGCAACCACTTTTGAACCGGGATTTTTCCCTTCTATCAAACCGACAATGCCTGTCTTAAAAATTCCCTGCTTAAAAGGAATTCCAAATTCTTTAAGTTTGGAAGCAATAAAATCAGAAGTTTTGTATTCCTGATTTGACAATTCCGGATACTGATGAATATGTCTTCTGATTTCAATTATTTCATGGAAGTATTCAGCAGAGAGGTTTTTTATTTTTTGTTTTAGGTTATTCATTGAAAATTAACATGTTTTGATTTTCCATTTCCGCAACTTTATAACTTTTCTTTTTTAATTTTTTCCCAGCATTATTCAAATCATTCGGAATAAAAGATGTCTTTTTTAATTTTGTTTTTTCAAAATCAACATTTTTTGCATGTGCTGGAATATCAAAGTATTTCATTAAATTCAACCAATCTTTATCCCTGATTGTAACAACTTTATTTAAATAATAACTTACCCATAAATCACCTAATCTGTAATTAGGTTTTGTGTTGGACAATTTTTCTTCCGAAATTTTAACATAATTCAAATCCATTTCAAATCCAATATATTGCCTTCCGAGTCTTTTTGCAGAAATAGCAGTTGTTCCTGTTCCAGAGAAAGGGTCTAATACAATATCATTTTGGTCTGTTGTCATTAAAATTATCCGGTCCAACAAATGAATAGGAAGCTGGCATGGGTGAGCATCCCTGTTTTTATTATGCTTTATTCTGTGAATATCTGTCCAGACATCAGAAATTAATGGACCAAAAGTGTGTAAACCATCTTTTTTGCCGCCATAATCTTTTAATAAAAATCCCTGTTTTCTATCTCTTTTGTGTGGATGTCGTAATTCATAAATTTTTGAATCTTTATTTTTTTTGGTATAAAATAAAATGCCATAATGTGCCGGCTGTAATGATTTGCCCATTGGTGATGTTGGTGCTTCCCATGAAATCCAATGTTTAAAATATGCAAATTTGTTCAGATAATTGGTAAAAAATGTAAGCCATTTTGGGATATTATGTATAAAAATTGAACCGGTTGGCTTGGTTACTCGAACCATCTCAAAAATCCACTTTTCACACCATTCCAAATAATTTTTTAGCTCTAAGCTATCATTATAGCTATTATAGTTTTTTTTCAAATTAAAAGGAGGGTCGGCAAAAGTTATATCAACCGAATCATCAGGAATATTTTTGAATAATTCCAAACAATCTCCTTGACAGATTTCATTTATATACTTATCAATCATTTTAATCAAATTTTAAACTCCAGGTTTTAAGAGCTAATTCTGCTAATAACCTTTGTCTTTCTATTATTTTTTCTTTTGTCCATTCTGCAATTTCAGCCAATGAATTTGTAATCCATAACTCAGATTCTTTGTATTTCTCTTTTTTTATCG
>CAZREZ010000314.1:0-4061 GCA_964599115.1 uncultured Bacteroidales bacterium | reverse complement strand
GATGGTGATAATGATGTGCTTTCGGCTTCTGAGCAAGATAATAAAATAGCATACTATGAGAATGATGGTAACGGAAATTTTGGCACCCAACAGATTATTACAACTAATGCCGATGGAGCATCTTCTGTTTATGCCATAGATTTAGATGGGGATGGGGATAATGATGTGCTTTCGGCTTCAAAGAATGATAATAAAATAGCTTGGTATAAGAATGATGGTAACGGAAATTTTAGCAACCAGCAAGTAATTACAATTAATGCTAATTATACTATATCCGTTTATGCCATAGATTTAGATGGGGATGGGGATAATGATGTGCTTTCGGCTTCTTCTAATGATAATAAAATTGCATGGTACGAGAACGATGGTAATGGAAATTTTGGTGCCCAGCAGATTATTACAAATACCAATAGTGCTAGGTCTGTTTATGCTAAAGATTTAGACGGCGATGGCGATAATGATGTGCTTTCGGCTTCTGCTGGAGATGATAAAATAGCATGGTATAAGAACGATGGTAACGGAAATTTTGGTGTTCAGCAAGTTATTACTACTAATGCCGATGGATCCTCTTCTGTTTATGCCATAGATTTAGACGGCGATGGCGATAATGATGTGCTTTCTGCTTCTGAATTAGATAATAAAATCGCATGGTATGAAAACGATGGTAACGGAAATTTTGGTGCTCAGCAGGTTCTAACAAGTAATGTCTATAGTGTCAGTTCTGCTTACGCCATAGATTTAGACGGCGATGGCGATAATGATGTGCTTTCGGCTTCTGCTGGAGATGATAAAATAGCATGGTATAAGAACGATGGTAACGGAAATTTTGGTGTTCAGCAAGTTATTACTACTAATGCCAATATTGCCTTTTCTGTTTATTCCATAGATTTGGATGGTGATGGAGATAATGATGTACTCTCGGCCTCTTGGGGTGATGATAAAATAGCGTGGTATAAGAATGATGGTAACGGAAATTTTGGTGTCCAGCAAATTATCACAACTAATACAGATTGGGCAAAGTCTGTTTATGCCACAGATTTAGACGGCGATGGCGATAATGATGTTCTTTCTGCTTCTGCTGGAGATGATAAAATTGCCTGGTATGAAAACGATGGTAATGGAAATTTTAGTATTCAGCAAGTTATTACAACTAATGCCAATTTTACTTGGTCTGTTTATTCAATAGATTTAGACGGCGATGGAGATAATGATGTTCTTTCAGCTTCTGTTGCTGATGATAAAATTGCCTGGTATGAAAACGATGGTAATGGAAATTTTGGTGAGCAGCAAATTATTACTACTAATGCCAATGGAGCCTGTTCTGTTTATTCAATAGATTTAGACGGGGATGGTGATAATGATGTACTTTCAGCTTCTTTTGGTGATAATAAAATAGCATGCTATGAGAACGATGGAAACGGAAATTTTGGAGACCAGCAGATTATTACTATTAATACTAATGATGCCTCGTCTGTTTTTGCTATAGATTTGGACGGCGATGGGGATAATGATGTGCTTTCGGCTTCTGAGAAAGATTATAAAATAGCATACTATGAGAATGATGGTAACGGAAATTTCAGTACTCAGCAAATTATTAACAGTACTTCATGTGGTGCCAATTCTGTTTATGCTATAGATATAGACGGTGACGGAGATAATGATGTACTTTCGACTTCTGCTGGAGATAATAAAATTGCATGGTATGAAAATAATACTATCTCCGGATTTTTCGAAAATTCAGTTGAAGACAATAATATTATAATTTTTCCTAATCCGGCAAAGAAAACTGTAAATATTTTATGTGAAAAAAATTATATTATAGAAATCTGTAATGTTTCAGGAAAAGTTTTAATTACTTCGGATAAAACAACTATTAACATATCCGATTTGTCAGAAGGGATTTACATTGTATTAATAAAAAATAAAGAAGGTGTTTTGCAGAAAACAGATAAGTTGGTAGTTGATTAAAATACACAGACAAATATTGGTAAGTTAATTGAATATTGGAATATTGCCGCAGGATTGTTTATTAAAAGGCAGACATAGACAAGCTGGTTAGCGGTTATAAGTTATAGGCTCAACCTGCAACAATTTATCTCTGCGTCTTTGCGCCTCTGCGTTTAATCTTTTTTAATCCGCAATCCATAATGATCAATCCTCAGCCTTTAACCATTTAACTATTCAAACCATCATTACTGTTGAATATTTTTCTTCTTTCTCCAAAATAAAATAACAAATCCAAGAATAATAAACGGAATACTTAATAATTGCCCCAAATTCAAAACCCAGTTACTTTCAAATCCAACCTGCGGTTCTTTAAAAAATTCAATTATAAACCTGGCACCGAACACTAAAATCAAAAACATTGCAAATAAAAATCCTGTTCGCGGAGCACCGTTTTTTTTATAATAATATGTTAACAAGAAAATAAAGATCAGTAAATATGCTAATGCTTCATAAATTTGAGTCGGGTGGCGGGGTTCAACTGCCTGATGCGGATCAAAGGCATTGACAAAAATAAATCCCCATGGCATATCTGTTACAGTACCGTAAATTTCGGAATTTATTAAATTGCCCATCCTGATAAAAAATCCCGCTAAGGCAACAACTATAATTATTCTGTCTAAAATCCATAAGTAAGGTTTCTTGCTTTTTTTCGAAAAGATAAATAACGCTATCAGAATTCCGATAGCAGCCCCATGACTTGCTAAACCACCTTCCCATATTTTGAATATTTCTAATGGTTTACTTAAGTAAAATTCCGGTTCATAAAACAAACAATGCCCTAAACGGGCACCGATTATGGTTGCAATCACCATATATGTTGTAAGTTCGTCAAGTAATTTTATAGGGACATGCTCTTTTTTAAAAACCTTCTGAAGGATAATATAGCCCAACACAAAAGATAAAGCAAATAAAAGCCCATACCATCTTAAAGAGAAACTGCCAACTGAAAATATTTCAGGGCTTACATCCCAGGTGATAAAATTTGGAATCATTTTAAACGATTTATAGTCCGTTAATAAAGTACGAAAAAATCCAATATTGTGAATATTATTGGCAGCTTATTAATCTTGATTATTAGAAGATATTTTCCCTAAAGTACCATACCAATCTATTTTTCTTGAAAGATACATTGTAATTGCCACAACGACAAATAGTCCAATACTTCCCATTAATAATGAATAATCCTGAAGTTGAAGAATAGTAAATAAGAATAAGTAGAGTGCTATTAAAGCTGAAGCAATGAAAGCTGTCATCTTTTTATTTTTTAGTATACTAGCTGCGTATAAAGTTATTAGGGTTATTGTAGCTAAGCTTGCTATTATATATGCGTATGTAAACCCAACTTGTTCAGCTAAAGATATTAAGAGTGTATAAAAAACACATAATGCAATACCAACAAGCAGGTATTGAATAGGATGAATTTTAAATTTGTTAATAACCTCAGAAAAGAAAAACACAAGAAATGTAAGAGCTAAAAACATAATTGCGTATTTGGCTGCCCGATAGGTTTTCTGGTAAAGATCAACAGGGAAAATTAGTTTAACGCCGAACTTTGAATTGTTAATATTGTAATCATTCCCAAGCCATTTTTGAGGATAGTTTCTATTTAGTTCTAAAATTAACCATTCCGCTTTGAATCCATTTGTACCAACTTCCCTTTTATCAGGGAGAAATGCGCCATCAAAACTTGGAGTTTTCCAATTTGATTTTAATTTAACATTTGTGGATTTACCTAAAGGAACAAAACTTAATGCCTCACTCCCATTAAAATCAATGGTAAAATCAAAATGATACTTGTCATTTTCAGGTAAATTGATATTTGATGATACTCCGGTTATTAATATATCATCAGATGGAATACCTGAATTAACTTCATATTGATTGTTATCAAAATTTATTAGGATTGGTTTATTTATTCCTCTCATATCAGAGATGCCAAAAGAAATAAAAGCTTCGTCAAACAATATAGATTCAGAGTTAATTTTCCAATTAGATAAATCCGGTTTATCAAAAAATCCAGAAAATTCTAATACTGAATTATAAACTATTACTTC
>CAZREZ010000313.1:0-4066 GCA_964599115.1 uncultured Bacteroidales bacterium | reverse complement strand
TGCCTTCAAATGCTTCCTGTCCATAATGAAGACAAGTTGCAGCTATATGAATGTTTATGTGTTCCGAAGATGAGGTCTCAAGGTCGCCCCATTCGCCTTTTTTCCAATAACTGCGAACATTATAATCGGTTTTAAAATATCCGAAAGGCAAATTTTTCCAGTCAATATTTTCCATGATTAATTATAATTTTTTAAGGTTATTTAATAATAATATTATGTTTTGCTAAATTAAAAAAATATTTTAATATTTTATATTTTTTTTATTCTGTGTTTTATATCTTGAAATATTCAACTTTATTTATGTGTACGGAAAGCAGGAAAAAGGAACAGCAAGGAAGAAAATGAGTTTGCTTAGGTAATTGTATTTATTTTAAACATTCCAATTCTATGATATTTTTAAACTGAATGAATATGAGTTTGCAAAAATTATGTTAATGTTAACCGAATAGTCTTAAAAAATAAAAAAAAGATCAATAATAAACAGTATTTATTTTGTTTAATAATTTAATATTTTATATTTGCAAATTCCATATATGAATATGGTATTGTTAAATAATATTTTTTATTCACTAAATTCAAAGTAATGAAAACAAGAATTTTCCTTTTTGCATTTTTCCTTTTTGGAACATTGGTTTTTGGACAGGTACAGGATGAAGCTATGATACAGGGCAAGGTCCATGGTACAGCTATTGACGGCCCGGGAACCCAGTATTATTGCAGCGCCGGGGCCGATTACGGCCAGGATCCTGATGGTGGTTATGCCTGGACGTCAGATATAGGTTACTATAGCGGTTTTAAGATTTTTGATAACTTTTCCGGTGTTTCAGGCAATATCACAAGCATTGACTGGTGGGGCCTAACCTTGATCTATTCCGGTGGCTGGCAAATCTGCGATGAGAATCCCAAATCATTTGAAATCTCATTTTACCACGATGATGCCGGAGATATCGGAAGTCTGGTTTCAACGCATACTTTAAGTGTTGTAGGATATTTCACAGGATACTATCTGGGTACAGGCAATAAACCCATTATGAAGTATTCCGCAACAATTTCACCCCCGGTTTCCGGGTTATCAGAGGGATGGGTTGCGATTCAGGGAAATCCCGCTGGCAGTTGCTGGTTTCTCTGGCTACACTCACTTGATGGTGATGGGAATATGATTCAGAGATATGGGACATATGATTATTTGCGTGCCGATGATGTCTCCTTTTGCCTTTACTGTACTTCTTATCCGGTTCCCCTCTCCAAATGGGCGATATATATCGGAATCTTTTTAATTGCAGCTTTTCTGGTATTCCGGTTCAGAAGAAGGCTGGCTTAAAAAAATTGTAGAATTATTGAATTGTTGATTGGGTAAGCAGTTAAGCAGGTACGCAGGTAACTGGTTGAGTGGGTGAACCATAGTTGGCTTAGCCCCTTGAAGAAAATAATATTAAGCCGCATAAAGCACAAAGTAGCGCAGAATGTTTCTTCAGATATTAAATGTTCTTACAAAATTTCGGTAATGATCAAAACCGGTCAAGATTTTATTATTTTAGTTTTAATACTTCAGCCATTTCCATAATTCCTTATAATTAACTTTTTTTCCATACATTAATATTCCTGTACGGTAAATTTTTGCTGCAAGCCATGTTGTCCCTAAAAATCCAAGGACTAACAGCGACATGGAAAGGATAACCTCAACATTAGAAACTCCGAAAGGAATTCGCACCATCATAATTATCGGAGATGTAAAAGGTATAATTGATAACCAGAATGAAACAGGTCCTTCGGGATTTTGAATGATAAATTGTGCCATAATAATTGCAAATATCAAAGGAATGGTTATTGGTAACATAAATTGTTGTGTGTCGGCTTCACTGTCAACAGCCGAGCCGACTGCTGCAAACAATGCCGCATATAATAAATATCCGAAAAGAAAATAAAATAAAAACGACAATATCATCACTCCGAAATTAATAGAATTTATTGCTTCAAAAACCTTAGTTATCTCACTTGTGTTTTCATTGGTGGTTTGAAGCTGTTCAGCAGGGATTAATTGATTATTGGTTGAAAGTATCTCAGTGCTTTTTACAGGAAGTTTATCAGCGAATGAAATCTGGAAAATACTTACAATTGAAAATGTCAGAACTATCCACAATAAAAGCTGGGTGATTCCAACAAAGGCAATTCCAATGATTTTTCCCATCATCAACTGGAAAGGTTTTACTGATGAAATGATTATTTCAACAATACGGCTTGTTTTTTCTTCAATAACTCCCCGCATTACCTGTGCGCCGAAAAGAAATATGAAAAAATATATTAAGATACCTGAAAAAATTCCCAGAACCATGCTGACTTCAGTAAAGGTTTTTTCTTCATAACCTTCTTCGGTTATTTTTATAGTTGAAAGGTTTATTGAGGTTTTTATTGAGTTGGGAATATCCATTGCTAATTCCCTGTCATTATGATCAAGATTTAGTTTGTTAATATTAATTATTAATTTTTGCTCTTCAATCTCTTTGCTCATAACCCTTTTTATGTAACTTTTTACATTTATATTCGGTTGGATGTCGGAATATAAAATGGCTGTAGTAGGGAGGGCAATTTGTGTTTTTGGAATGTAAAGCAATGCATAATCATCGCTTTCTGTAAAATTATCTTTAGCGGTTTGTAAATCATTAAAAATATGACGAAATGAGATATTATCGGTATTTGTGAATTTATTAATAAAAATGCCAGTTTCATCTAAAATTTCAATAACCTTTTTTTCAGAATCGGATAATTGGGCAATATATATTGGCACTATCATCAAAGCTGCCATTAAAACAGGTCCGAGTATTGTCATTATGATGAACGACCTTTTTTTAACCCTTGTAAGATATTCCCTTTGAATTATTAATAATATTTTTTTCATGCGTTATTGTATTTAGTATTTCCGTTTTTTTTCACTTTGGAAATAAAAATGTCATTCATGCTCGGAATAATTTCGTTGAATGAATTTATTACAAGATGAGGTATCAGGTTTTGCAACAAGTCATTTGGTCTTGTTTCATCAGGCAATTTGATTTTTGCTTTATAAAGATCATCTTCCTGATTTTGCTCAATCAACTTAAAATTATTATCAAGAATTGAATTTAAGTTGCCAGTAAAATCTGCATAAACAACCTCATAAGTATTTGATTTATATTCTTTTTTAATATCCTTAACTTCTCCGTCAAGTATTTTAACAGAATTATCAATTAAAGCAATATGGTCGCAAAGTTCCTCAACCGATGCCATGTTATGCGTTGAAAATATTATTGTTGATCCGTTATCTCTTAGCTTTAGTATTTCATCCTTAAGCAGGTTAACGTTGATTGGGTCAAAACCGCTGAAAGGTTCATCAAATATCAATAGTTTGGGCTCATGAAGAATAGTAACGATAAATTGTACTTTTTGCTGCATTCCTTTTGAAAGCTCTTCAACTTTCCTGTTCCACCATGTGAGAATTTCAAATTTTTCAAACCAGTATTTTAATTTTTTTATTGCATCTTTTTTGTTGATTCCCTTTAATTGAGCAAGGTATAATGCCTGTTCACCAACTTTCATTTTTTTGTATAATCCTCTCTCTTCAGGTAAGTAACCGATTTGTTCAATATGTTTTGGTGTAAGTTTTTTTCCTGAGAAGAAAAGCTCTCCTTCATCAGGTGCGGTTATTTGATTTATGATTCTTAAGAAGGTGGTTTTGCCTGCTCCATTCGGGCCGAGCAACCCGAAGATACTTTGTTCGGGAACTGAAATGCTTACTTTATTAAGTGCAGTATGATTAGAAAAATGCTTAGTTATATTGTGGGCTGAAAATAGATCCATTTTTGATGAAGTTTATTTATATTATGGTTTAACGGTAATAATTAGTCCGTCTATAAAGTCACGTTCTAACAATTTAAGATTTTAGAATTCAGATTTAAAATTTAAAAATATATTGATTATCAGCGAATTAAAAAATCTAAAATTTTATCAACATAAATGACTTTATGGACGATCACTAACTAGTGTCTGTCTATAAAGTAAGTGTTTAGTTCAGAATGTTCGAGTTCGAGGCTTG
>CAZREZ010000312.1:0-4067 GCA_964599115.1 uncultured Bacteroidales bacterium | reverse complement strand
TCAAAGCTGTTTTGAACATTTAATCATTGATATTTCGAATTTATTTGTTATTTGTTATTTGTTATTTGGTGCTTCATTTTATGTAAATCTTTGACTTTATAGACAGGCACTAATTACCGGCAGAAAGGAGAAATATCTTGAGTAGTCCATCATCTGACCGGTATAATCATCAGGATATTCAATTTTTATATCAATAATTTTATCTCCTTCATAAACAGGCGTGAAAACAGGATTAATAAACCCACCGTAAGGAGCAAGGTTTAATTTTGCATAACGTTCTTTTATTTCTTTATGAAGTTCAGAGTCAACTTTTACAGCATAAGTTTCAATCAGTTGTTTTCCTGCTTCATAATCACCTTCTGATTTTATCCGCTGAACCTCAGCAAGCAATTCACCAAATAAATCTCTTAATTTTTTATAATCATTTATCTTGCAATAAGTTTTTCCGTCTTTAACAAATTTTTCAATAACATTGTCGGGTTTTCCTTTTTCATAGCACCATTTTGCAATGAGTTGGCGGTTTCGCATGTGAGGCTGTTCAATATTTTTCCCAAGATCAATTCTTGTAAGCTGTGTCATCAATCCATTTCTGATATAAGCATTATATTCTGCTTTTGCAAGATTGAGCTTAGGCATTAAACCAAGCTCTACCATTTGAGGGTCCATCATATAATAAAGGGCAAATAAATCGGCACGTGATTCTTCAAGCGGAGAATTATAGTTTTTTAATGCTTCTGAGCTAACTCCGGGCAACAACTGTCCTGAGCCATGTCCGACACATTCATGCATATCAGTATGAAGGTTGCTTGCAATGTATCCGTATTTTTTTGCAAGATCAATTTCCTCCTGGCTTGCGGCAAACTCTTCAAGGAAGCCATCTCCCAGGGCTGCCTGATAGTATGCATAAGTGATATTTTCCATAGTTACTGATTTGGAACCATGCTCTTTCCTTATCCAATCAGCGTTAGGCAAATTTATACCTATCGGTGTTGACGGGTAACAATCTCCTCCAAGCTGAGCAACAATAATAACTTTTGCTGATACACCCTTGACTTTTTTCTTCTTAAACCTTTCGTCAACAGTTGAATGATCTTCAAACCATTGGGCGTTTTCACTAATAATTTCGGTTCTTTTTGTAGCTTCTTTATCTTTAAAATTAACAACCGATTCCCATGATGCTTTTATTCCCAAAGGGTCGCCGTAAACTTCAATAAATCCGTTCACGAAATCAATATCAGAATCCATATCCTGAACCCAAAGGATATTATATTCATCCCATACATCCAAATCCCCTGTTTTATAATATTCAATTAATTTTTTTATACCATACTGTTGTTTTTTGTTTTCAGCAACAGTAACAGCTTTTTCCAGCCATAGAATAATTTGTTTAATAGCATCGCCATATAAACCATTGGAAGAGTATATTTTTTCAGTCAGTTTGCCGTTTTCTTTAACAAGCTTTGAATTCAGTCCGTATGAAACAGGTGTTTCATCATCAAAATCTTTCATTTTGTTATAAAAAGCTTCAACTTCTTTTTCGGTCACTCCTTCATAGTAATTACATGCCGAACTTGTTATCATATCAAAGCCTGCATCCTGATTTATCCTTTTAGGTGCTATTGAGGGATCAAAAATAACAGTGCTGATCCTTTCAATAAACATATCAGGAGTTTCTCCTTCCTGCATAGGAAATTTAGCTCCTTTGGAACTTTTGGCTAATTCAACAAAATATTCTTTTGAAATTTCAGGGAAAAATTTATCTGTTGAATAATGATGATGGATTCCATTGGAAAACCAAACTCTTTTCAGATATACCATAAATTTCTGAAAGTCCGGAGACATACGGTCGCCTTGGTAATTTTTGGAAATTTCCTCAAGTGTTTTTTTAACTGCAAGATTACATTTATAGTTCTGGTCAAAAATAATATCACGTCCTGCCAATGCTGCCTGACTTAAATAATATATCAGCTTTTTTTGATCAAGACTTAAATTTTCAAAATCCGGAATCTGATACCGCATGATCTTCAGGTCGGCAAACTGTTCTGACAGATATTTAAAATTATCTTTTTTTTCAGATTTTTTTATTCTTTTATTTTTTATTATTGGAATAACATTTGTTGAGTCCGGATAGAAAGTATATTCAAGCACATCATCCAAAACCATTTTTTTAAGCCTGTGGCGATGTGAAGCTTTTTCAATATATTTGAGCAAGTCATTTTCAGCTATTTTCCAAAGATCCATGGCTGCTGCTGCAGAATCACAATTTGATTTGAAATCTCCGGTAATAAGCAGCTTTTCAACTAATGCACCTGCAAAAACCGAATCTTCAAGATTGAATTTATTTTTCCAGCCTGCACAAAGAATTACTATATTTTTTTTCTGATCAACGAGCCAATTATTTAGAGCTGATATATTAAGGAAAGAGCCGATAACAATTGATTCTGCGTCTTTTGCCATTTCAATTGCCTGCGTACCATTGGTTGTGCTGTAAGCAATTGTAGTACCTTTTACTTTTTCTTTCCTGAAATTAAAAGGCGAATTCCCGAAATCTGCAAAATCCATAACAATACCATCACGCTCGGAAGCAACAAGATATCCCCTTCTTTTGTATTCTCTTGCTTCATCAAGAGAGGCAACAGGTATAATTTCTTTTACTTCATTTTCAAAAGCTGCACAAATAGCTGTTGTTGCCCGTAAAATATCAACTATTACTACTATGTAATTTTTTTTTGTTAAAATATACGGATATAAAACAGGAGTAAAGCAGACTTCAATGGTGTGTTTTTTGTTTGGCATTTTAATATTCATTTTATTTGAATTCATTTGACTTTATTGACAGACTCTAAATAGTGTTAATAAGCAGCCTGTGAAGTCCTGATTAAACCGATTGCTCCCCGGGCATAAGCCATGTGTGCGGCAGGCCGCGGATGTATTCCCTTATAATCCCGGGCCGGTATGTTGTATTTTTTTAGTGCTTGTTGCCCATCTACAAAAATGATATCCGGATGTTTGGCAATAGCTTTTTTCAAAGCCTTATTTGGGTGTTCTTTAGGCGAAGTCGGCATGAACAGTACGATGATCCGTGTTTGATAGGCTGAAAACAGGCTTTTGATACCGGTAAAATAAAAATCATAGACTTCATAATCGGTAACTTCGGATTGGCGTGCTTTATATTCTTGATACAAACGGTTATTTATTAAACGAAGGTACAGGTATCGGGGGGCTAATATAAATATTTTTATGAATTTTTTAAAACTCAGTTCGATTCCTTCCTTGCGGTATGTTTCCCTCATATTAAAAATGTATTGGATTTTAAACGGAGAGTGAATATTAATATCTTCCCCATCCTTGTCTATATAGGCAACCGCTAATGGCAGTTTTTTGGATGCGATAGGGGGGAAGGGAGACCTGGATCGGCTTGGTAAACCATTCCAGCATCCAAGAATTACGTATTTTGGCTGCAGTTTACCAAGTACTCCCTGATCTTTCAGCTTTTGGGCTTTTAGCAATGCGTGTGTATAGGAAAATGAACAGATTCCGTAATTGTAGGCAGGTAATTCTAAGCCGTCTGCAATCAGTTGAGTGAAGGTATCACCGGCATCTACCTCATCACCATAAGTGAATGAACAGCCCAAAGACAAAATGCCGCCTGACTGATAAGAAACAGCATCCTCCTGCTCACCTATCCTGTATCCTAACCGGTGGCTTTTTACATAAAATCTACCGTTTTTTATGAGTCCTGATACATTAGGAGCAAAATCAAAGCCGATTTCCGGATCGTAAATATATGATCCTGCAGGCCAGCGTCCGGGATTGGTGACCTCTTTTACTAATTCTTTGTGAATCTGAATGGTGATATAAATATTAAAAATAACGAATATCAAGACTATAACACTAAGCATGTAAATCAGGTATTTCAATTTTTTGGAATTCAGGTATTTCATAAAGTATTGGTTTTTTGATTATCAGTCCCCAGTCCCCAGTCTTCAGTCTCCAGTCTTCAGTCTCCAGCCTGTCCATGCCTAAATAAGGTTGACTTTTTTATATAAAGTGTATACTTTTTCTTT
>CAZREZ010000311.1:0-4072 GCA_964599115.1 uncultured Bacteroidales bacterium | reverse complement strand
ATAACCTCTACCATCTGTTGTTTTATGTTTGCTCTTTTTTATCTCTATCTTAAACCCGTGATCAAAGCAAAATGCTTCAAAACGATCCCTGCCCATTGTCTGTGGATGTATCTTTTTATATATCTCGCGAGAACTTAGCATTGGATGATCCTTGCGGATTTCCCTGATAATAGGAAGTAATTGTTCCTGTTCCTCATAATGAATCATAGTGCGATCTAACCATTGGTGAAAAGCTTGCTTACTTATTCCTGTTCCTCTATATATTTCATTCATTTTATAAGAGTGTTGCTTCCTGTTATGCCAGTACCAGAAAAGGGTTTCTCGCCAAATTTTTTTTTAATATCTATGTTGTATTCTTTCTCAGCTAATTCTATTGCTTTCTGCTGAAAATCAATTAATAGCTGCTTTTGACCTATAACACGCTCCAGTTCTTTTAGCTGTTCCTTTAGTTGTTGTATCTTCCGGGTATCGCTTCTGGCTTCTACCACTTGTTTAACTCCTTTCTTTCTCATGTTTGAATATTTATATATCCATTTATAGACTGCTGTATTACTAACTTGATATTCACGGCATACCTCAGTAATGCTTGTAATATTCCGTTCAATTTCACGAACCTTTTTTCGCTTAAAATCTTCACTAAAATAACGATTTTTTCGCTCTTGCGAAATTAATTTTTCATACTTTTGTGCTGTTGCCATTTTGACCTCCTTTTGTGTTGAATTTTTAACTCATTTTCGGTCAATATATTTAGGCAAGGACAATTTCAAGTTTCAGATTTCAAGTTAAAAAAACCTTGAACCATTTTTATAAATTTATCAGATTATAACTTTCCCAATAGATTTCCAAAGTTTATCAGCAGATTTTTGCCAATTGAATTCCTGTTTTCTTTTTTGCCCTTTTAAAATTAAGTTTTCACGGAGTTTTTTATCATAGTTAATTTTTTTCATTGCTTCGGCAATTGAATCAATCGAAAACGGATCAACTAATAATGCAGCATCACCGGCTATTTCAGGCATTGAAGTTACATTTGAGGTTATTACAGGTACATTGCAGTAAAATGCTTCAACAATCGGAATTCCAAAACCTTCAAAATATGAAACATAAGTTAATGCCAAAGCCGAACCAACTATTTTACATAGCTTTTCTGCAGATAATCTGCCTGTAAAAATCACTTCGTTTTTAAACTGCATCTGATTGTATGCTTCCTTGATTTTGCCTGTCCACCACATTTTTTCTCCAACAATCACAAGCTTGGTTTCCGTATGATTTGTTTTTCTGAATTTATCAAAAGCTTTGAAAAGGATTACGAGATTTTTTCGCGGGTGCAAAGCACCGACAAAAACAAAATATGGCTTTCCGTAAGTGTATTTTTCCCTGATAGTTTTTTGGGTTGATTCATTAACAGGTTTGAAATTTTCGTTTGCTCCGTTATAAACCACATCAATTTTATTCGCTGCAACCGAATATTGTTTGACAATATCCTGTTTTGAAAATTCGGAGACTGTTACTATTCTCTTAGCTTTATGAGCATATTTCGGGAAATAATATTTATAATGTTTTCTTTCCAGAAAAGGCAGGTCATTGGGATAATGTTCAAAGTTAAGATCATGAAAAACAGCAATTGATGGAATATCCGATGATAATGACAAGTATCCGTCGGGAGAAAGAAACAGGTCTGCTTTAATTTTATTTAAAACTCTTGGTATTGCATGCTCAAACCATAAATAAAATAAAAACGGATGCCTTGCTTGTGGAGGAGTTACTATTGGTTTAACATTTTCAGAAAAAATATATTCATCATTATATTTTCTGTCAAAAATAAAATAGAACTCATGCTCAGGATGTTGAGTTGTAATCCTTTTTAAAGTTTCATAAGCTACCCAGCCTATTCCTTCTAACTTGTCTTTAATTAATAACCGTGTGTTAACTGCTATTTTCAAACCGTAAAACTAAATCTGTGATTAATATTTTAATATAAACCCGAATATTTATAATAAATTTGCACAAATTTATAAATTTTTAAAATGCAAAGAAAATTTCTGACTAATCTTGCATTACTTTTATTTCTTAATTTTCTTATCAAGCCATTTTGGATACTTGGGATTGACAGGACAGTGCAGAATGTTGTAGGATTGGAAGACTATGGTTTTTATTTTATTGTTTTTAATTTTTCACTTATTTTTAATATTCTGTTTGATTTTGGAATTACTAATTTTAATAACCGGAATATTGCCCAGCATAATTTTCTTCTGAACAAATATTTTTCAGGTATAGTTTTATTAAAATTGCTTTTTGCTGTTGTTTATGTGGTCGTAGTATTTTCGATAGCATTAATAATGGGTTGGGATAAACATCAATTAATATTATTGTGCTTTCTCGCTTTCAATCAATTCCTGCTTTCTTTTATACTTTATTTACGGTCGAATATTTCAGGATTGCTTCTTTTTAAAACTGATAGTGTTTTATCAGTTCTTGACAGAATGTTAATGATCATTATTTGCGGAGTTCTGCTTTGGGGAAATGTTACACGACAAAAATTTCAAATAGAATGGTTTGTTTATGCTCAAACTGCCGGATATGTTCTGACAGCATTAACAGCATTAATTATTGTTGTAAAAAAAGCTCATTTTAAACGACTTAGATGGAACCGTCCGTTTTTTATATTGATAATAAAGCAAAGTTTCCCGTTTGCTGTACTTATATTCTTAATGACTTGTTATAACAGGGTAGATTCAATAATGCTTAAGATATTATTGCCGGAAAATATTTGTGATGAGCAGGCAGGTATATATGCTCATGGCTTTCGTTTATTGGATGCTTCAAATATGATAGCATTTTTATTTGCTGTACTTCTTATGCCGATTTTTTCAAAAATGATAAAAATGAAAGATTCTGTTGAACAGTTAGTAAAATTAGCTTTTACATTGCTGATAACTATTTCGGTTATTGTTGCAGCAGGATCATTCTTTTATTCATATGAGTTGATGGATTTGCTTTATGATTCTGAAATTACTGAATCGGCAGAAGTATTTAAGCTGATAATGGGAGGTTTTATTGCAATTTCAACTACTTATGTTTTTGGTACTTTACTGACAGCTAACGGAAGTCTTAAACAATTAAATATTGTTGCAGCCTGCGGAGTGTTATTAAATCTTATTTTAAATATAATTTTGGTTCCGAGATTACTTGCTGTTGGTTCTGCTTATGCAAGTCTTATAACGCAATTTATTATTGCAATAATCCAGGTTATAATTGTTCAAAGTATTTTTAAGTTTAAAATAAATTATAAGTTTTTGCTGAGTATTGTGTTTTTTATCCCTGGTGTAATATTAATTAACGTTTTGTCAAAAAAAATGCAATTTTCATGGGAAATCAATTTTATTTTCATGGTAGCAATCTCATTATTATATGCATTTACTTTAAAATTACTCAGTATAAAATCCTTTATTAAAATTCTTAAAGAATAAAAGATTTGTACATTAAATAAAATTTTCTATTTTTGCTTTCTTTTATAAAAGAAAAAAAATTATTATGATAAACCAGATAAAAGAAAACGGTGATTTCGATTCTGCAAATTTTGTTTCTTTCTTGTATAAATGGCGAAAACCGTTGATAGTTATTTCAGCAGTTGCTTTGATAGCTTCATTAATTTTTTCTTCATCATTTTTCATTACTCCTCTTTACAAATCAACAGTTGTATTATTTCCAACATCAAGTAGCTCTATTTCAAAAGCTTTATTAAGTGATACTTATGGTGGGAAACAGGATATTCTTGAATTTGGTGAAGATGAGCAAACAGAACAAATGCTGCAGATTTTAAACTCAAATATGATTAGAGACAGGATCACAAAAAAGTTTAACCTGATGGAGCACTATGATATTGATAGTACTTCAAAATATAAGAATACTAAATTATTTAACGAATACGAAGATAATATAAAATTCAGGCGGACAGAATACATGGCAGTAAAAATAACTGTTTATGACAAAGATCCTCAAACAGCAGCCGATATTGCAAATAATATTGCCGAATTGCTTGATTCTACAAAAAATATCATGCAGAAAGAAAGAG
>CAZREZ010000310.1:0-4075 GCA_964599115.1 uncultured Bacteroidales bacterium | reverse complement strand
TTTTTCAGAATTTAAATTTATGGTAAAGTTTCCTGTGCTTGGATTCGGATAAACTCTAATATTAAGATTATTACTGTTTTCATTTATCATTACTGAATTATAAACATTAACTTCCAATCCTTCGGAGTAATTTCCGGGGCCACAATCATTAATGGCTCTTAATGAAATTATTGCTATTCCGTTAAATAAGGTATCCCATTCAACAAAACCGGTTGTATCAATACCTGTGATTGTACCGGCTTCCTCAGGTTCTACATTCCATTCATAAGATAAAACATCTTCAACAGGATTTGTGAAAAACTCAGATGTTGTAGTTAAGAACAAATCAACATTATTAGGGCCAATAACAGTATCAGGTGCTAAGGGGTTGTAGCTAAAGCTAAGTGAAAGATCATCTTCAACGGTATCGTCATCATCGTCGGTAGCTTCCAGATTTAATGTGACCAAACCTGCAAGTATATCGTCTTCACTTGGAGTATATATAGGATTTAGAATAGTATTATCGTTGAAAGTACCACTTCCTAAAGAAGTCCATTCAAGTGAAACATAATCAGTTGCTTCGGCAGAACAAAAATGATCATCTCCTTCGCAGATAATACTATCAACTCCGGCATAAACCGTTAATGTATAGATTGGCGGAAGTATGATATAATCCAACCATGCACAATCAGCTCCACCTGTAACATAAGCATCTTTTACGTATTCCCATTTAAAGGTATGATTTCCTTCTTCAACGGGGAATGCTTCTCTTCTCCATCCTACTGAAGTTCCTGACCAACGATCTTTTAAATTATCATCTATGTAAAATTCCAGATAATCATAGTCCAGCTCAGAAGAAACTTTTCTGATAAAACTAATAGAATCATCAGCAGTTACTTCTGCAGATAATATTATAATTGAAGAAGCATAATTAGGAATGTTGCCGGATTTTGCACTATAATATCCTTCATAAGGATATTCATTTGTAATTATCCATTGATAATTACTTCCCAAATCCCAGTCAAATTTTGTAAAATCACCGGTTTCAAAATCTTCAACAATAGTACCAATTTTTTCAAAGAAAGTTACTTCCCCTATATACGCACCATATTCTACTCCACAGATTAAATCTGCCATAGTAGTACCATTAGGTGTTGATTCATCTATAGAGATAGTAAAAAATGCAGTTTTGCTTTGATCAATTGCAAGAGTTCCCAAGGTATCAGGTTCAGAGGTAATTTCAACAAACTGACAATCGGAATTTAGTATAGCAATCACATTTTCAGCAATACAATGACCGGTGTTGGTTGATTCAAACAAAATATTAACGGTTTCTCCAGGATCAAGGCATCCATTGCCATTGCCATAAAGATTGTCATCAATTGTGAAATTAGTGATACTTATTTCAGGTCCAAAAACCGTAACTGAGAAATTACTGTTCCATGTAGTGTCCCCAACTGCTTCAACATTAAAAGTAATTATTCTATTATCAGGTACATTGTCAGCTATTTGATAAGTATAGGAGTTTTCAATTATAACTGATTGTCCGGCTGAAAGAGGTCCATAATTTTCAGTCGAGTCAGTAATAGTAATATACTGATCATTTGTTGATAAAGTTGCTACAACATTACTTGCAGCCACAGCACCAACGTTTTTTAGAGCCAGTGAGTTATGAATGATTTCACTAAATTCAAGGATTGCATTTCCATTTCCTGCGGTATCAGACTCATCATGATAGTCGTAAAGAACATAAGGTTGATTGGTGATAACAATTATTTCGCTTTCAAGTCTGTTTTTGTTATGTGCAATTATTGATAATTGAATGTTTACAGGATCAGTTATTGGATCGAAAAAATCAATAGTAGCATTTCCATTAGAATCAGCTACTCCTCTTCCAACAAGGGCTCCGTTTTGCATTAATCCGAAACGTGCGTAAGGGGCATCGGTTTGGAAAGTCATCTGACTTACTCCAATAGGAATGGCTGCGGAGTATGTTGCCGATATATCAATCGGTACTGCAGTCCATACATCCATTGATGGGTCGCCAAAAAGATTAGTTTCATAATAACACCATCTTATTGCACCCATATCCAAATAACTTACATTATCCTCTTTTGAATCAGCATTTGCTTCACCAATTTTAGTGATATCTTCACCAAAAACGGCATCAAAAAATTGTCTGTCGAAATATTGTGAAGAACCGTCAGTACTTGAATGCATTCCCCAGCCATAGCGGGAATTTCCAACGTTGGCTACTTCTCCGGTTTCTAAAGTTGTAATTTTTTCACAAAAACAATCTTCAGCTCCATAACTATTTGGCCATGTATCCCGATTGTCAAAAGAACCATTGTAGCATCCCTGTGAATATCCAATAACATAACCTCTGGTAACACCATCATTAGTAAAGTTTGTAGTAGTAATATCAGAAGTATACATCAACATATTGTACCATGTATTTGAATGCCCGAGATGATTAAGTAAATTAATTCCGGTATTATTAAACTGATCAAAAATATCATATTTATTATAGGACATATCTCTTTCGTACAAATAAGAAATAGAAAAGTTAGAAGAGATACCAATAGTTGTATAACCATGTGCTGAACTTCCCTGAGCTATTTCGTCTTTATAGTCGCCACCCCACGTAGGATCATCCCAAAGAAGCTCACCAAGCATTAATGACTTTTCAAGGTCTTCTATAACAGGGTCATTTTGGTACATTTCTAGTTTATGAGTAAAGTTTTCTATTTCATCAGTTGCATCAACACTCATTCGTGCAATAGCAATTTCAGAATAAAGATCATCTTCACCAACTTCTCCCCAAACTCCATTTCCGTTATCATCCCATGTTCCGTCGAGGTTTGAGAAATATAGGTCGCAAGGAATATTATAATCAATTTCCCCATATGCATTTGCATAAAATCCTCTGTAAGGGATAATCATGTCAGTAGAGTTTGCCGGATCAGCATCGCCACCTAAAATTACATAAAGAAGATTATGATTTTGATAATAATCAATAATGCAGTTTCTTACTTTTTCGGCATCATCCTGACCCGAATATGAAGCATAAATATTTTCTACAGTTAATGTTTCAACAATGTAGCCGGTTGAGGTTTTAAAATCAATATAGTCGGAAAACTCACCGAGCAAAGCATTGTTGGTCAAAAGAAGGATGTCAACATCATCTGTAGTACGATTTTCAGCATAAGAATATTTTTTCAGAAAATCTTTATTATCAACAATTTTTGAAATCCTTTGCTCAACCGAGCTGTTTCTTCTTAAGAATTTTGTTGCTTTTTGAGCTTTAACTGTTTGCTGAGTCTGAATTTCAACTTTAATCTCTTTTATTAATTTTATTTTCTTTTCGGAAGGAAGATATTCTACAGGACAAATTGTAAAGGAACCAATTGAATGCCCGGCAAGGAAATGAGTACTTATATTTTCAATATTATTTTTCGGAAAGGTTTTTACTGAATTATAAATCTCAGAATTGGGTATAACAGTATATTTTTCAAAATTCAATGAAAGAGGAAATTCACGTTCACCAGGTTTTATTTTGATATTATTTATTTCGGGATAATACGTAATTGAAGAGATTTGAACATTTGTAATCTCTTTGCCCTTGGGGATTAATAAACTTACATTTAAATATGGCATCGAAGGTGAGCCTTCATCACCATAATTGCGGCAATTATTGTAATTAAATTCAGTTAATCCCTGGTTATCTGTTATTATCTCCGGTTTTTCGAAATTATATAAATAACTTTGAGCGATAATATTATTTGCCGAGAAAAGCAAAAAAATTGAAATTATAAGAAAAGATTTTTTCATATTAGATTATTTAAGATTAATAATTAGAATTAAAAAAAGGGTGAAAATTCATTTAAAAAATCTTCACCCGGAAATATTTATTATTGAATTATTATTTTTTTATTTACACTAAAATCTTTATTTTGAATTATCAGATAGTAAATTCCGACAGGAAGATTGTTTAAATCAAGATTATTTGTATAACTGCCTTTTACTTGAATATTATTTTCTTTATATACAAGCGAGCCAATAGGATTAATTATCTTAATATTTAAACTTGCTGTTT
>CAZREZ010000309.1:0-4083 GCA_964599115.1 uncultured Bacteroidales bacterium | reverse complement strand
CCCTGATAGGATTTTCACCTACTGGATTAACAAAGCATCGTGGCACACTAACGTCCGAAATAAAACTTGTAGCGGTTTAGATTTGTACTGTTTTTTCAACTTGCAATTCTGTTTAATTTAGGATTTCTTAACTTTCAATTTGCTCTTCAACCCGCTATTGGTTTTATTTTATTGTTACCTGCAGGGCTAAGTTATTCATGATTATTATCAAATAATTTTGACTTAAGTTTTGCTATTCTTTTTGCTTCAACTTTTGCTTGTTTCATTTGTCCGTAATTCAAGTATAAGTATAATTGGGGATTATGCAGATTACCTAATAATCGTTTCCAAACGGATGGCATACTATAGAACTTTTTTCTTGCAATAATTTTACCAATTTGGAGTTCGTAAGGTGTCATGTTCTTGGGTTTGAATACAACCGTAGTATGATCATAATACTTCCAATCTTTAGTAATCAAACGGTTCTTATTTTTTAGATCTTCATAAATTTTTGTTCCAGGATAAGGAGTTAATACATTGAAGGTAACAGAACTTACTTTATTTTTTATCAAGAATCGAGTTGTTTCATCAAATATTTCTTTTGTGTCGTTATCAAAACCAAAGATCATTGATGCATGAATAAGAATACCCGCCTTTTTAATCTTTTTCAAGGCACTTTCCAAATGTTCAATTTTTTTCAATGCCTTATGCATTGTTTGTAACTGTTCCTCAGACACGCTTTCAACTCCAAAGAAAAGTGCTTTGCATCCGCTTTCTGCTGCAAGTTGCATAAGTTCATCATCTTTAACCAGCAATGATACAGACGATTGTCCTACCCATTTAATTTTTAAAGGTTTGATGGCTCTGAATAATTCTTTAGCATATATTGGATTACCAATAATATTATCATCCAAAAACATAAAATTCCTTGCACCGGATTCCACAATATCCCGTACTACATTTTCTATAGGTATATGTCTGATTTTTTTTCCAAAAAGATTTGTGACACAGCAAAAATCACAATTATATGGGCATCCCCGGGTTGTCATTATTGGAATAATATTAAACAGACTTTTATTATTGATTTTGCTGAAATTTTTTGGAATGTATTTTCCTAAATCAGGTGTCGGATCATGATATTTTTTTTTCAAATTATTATTCTGTAAATCTTTGAGTAGTGTTTCCCAAACTCCTTCTGCTTCACCAACAACTACACAATCGGCATGGTGTATGGCTTCATCAGGAAGGATTGTCGGGTGTACTCCCCCAAGTATTACAGTTTTGCCTCTTTTTTTAAATTCTTGACAAAGTTCGTAAGCTCTGGGAGCATTTGCCGTCATGCAGCTTATCCCAACCAGATCGCACTCCTCCTCCAGATTAATATCGGTCGTCTCTTCTTCAATAATCTTAACATCATATTCGGGTGGAGTTAATCCTTCCAAAATATAAAGGGCAAGTTGAGGCATCAAAAGCTCTTTATTAAACCTTTGTTCTGAATCAATGGTTGGAGAAATAAGGAGTATTTTCATGCTAGGTTTTTTCTTTAAAAATATTTAAATTATTAAAGTCCTGGATTTGCCTTGCAGGTAACCTTGTTTATATAATTACCATTCACCTGCAAAAGTAACTAATATTTCCGTATTTGGTTATGCTAAAGTTACCTTTTTTATCTGAAATGCTAATCTTTATTTTTTACAAATATAAAGCTTTTTAAATTATCTGTCAAGTTCCATCATTACCTATGTATATTGGTCAAAGTAATTTTTATGTTATTTCAAAATACTTATGTTCACATTTTTAATAAATTTGCCTAATTATTATACTGATTCATTCATGCTTTTCAGAAAAAAAAGATATATAAGTTCTGGTTCGCTTTCCAAGCTTGCATGGAGACGGTTCAGGAAAAATAAACTGGCTTTCTCTTCATTGATATTCATAATAAGTGTTGCTGTTATATCTACTTTAGGATACCTTGTAACACAGGATTCAACACCTTTTGCGAATGAACAATTTCTGGAATTAACTACAAAAAAACCCGGGTTCTCCGTTAAAATACTGTTGATTGCAAAAAACGAAAAACCATCAGAATTTAATATCTTCAAAAAAATGATATGGGGTAAAAAAAGCAAATATTCAAAAATTCCTTTTAACAACTATTATTTTGAAGACGACAAAATAATTATTGAAGAGTATGCAGATTCAACAATTGGTGACCAGCAAAAATTCCCGTATAATATTGCTGATGTTTGTTTTCCGCTATCAACTAACAACAAAAAAATTGAATTAAAAAACGGATTTTTAATTTTTACAGATATTTCAGGTAAAGAACAGAAAATCTCTGTAAAGGATTTACAAAAACAAATTATTGAAAAACATATTAAAACAAAAAGATACTTTTTGGGCTCCGACCGTTTCGGACGGGATTATTTGAGCCAGTTGTTGATAGGCACAAGAGTAAGTTTATCAGTAGGTTTTATTTCTGTTTTTATTTCCTTGTTTATTGGGATTTCTCTTGGAGCTATTGCCGGATTTTTCAGGGGATGGATTGACGATTTTATTGTTTGGTTCATAAATGTTGTCTGGTCAATACCGACATTATTGCTTGTAATTGCAATAACGTTCGCTCTTGGAAAAGGTTTCTGGCAGGTATTTATTGCTGTGGGTTTAACAATGTGGGTTGAAGTTGCCCGTGTAATCCGCGGTCAGATTTTAAGTATCAGGGAAAAAGAATTTGTTGAAGCTGGAAAAGCTCTTGGATTTAAAAATTTCAGAATAATCGTAAGACATATCCTTCCGAATGTTATGGGACCTGTAATCGTTATCTCAGCTGCTAACTTTGCAGCTGCAATATTGATTGAAGCAGGATTAAGTTTTCTCGGTATAGGAGTTCAGCCGCCAATGCCTTCGTGGGGTAGCATGATAAAAGAAAATTACGGTTACATCATACTTGATTCGGCTTATCTTGCTATTTTGCCCGGACTTGCAATCATATTTATGGTTCTGGCTTTTATGTTAATCGGCAATGCATTGAGAGATGCTTTGGATGTTAGAACAGTGGATGGTTAATGTTATCAAATTGATCTTTAAAAACTTGTCCGTATGGATAAAACCATCTTCGATTGGAATTTATAAACAAGTAGCAGTTGCAGTGGTAGTTTTCTGATTAGAATTAAACAATTCAATCAATTTATCAATTACTTTATTAAAGAAAATAATTAAGTAAAATATTTTCTAATATGGAAATGAAATTGCTATCAGAAATTGAAATATCAAAGACTGAATAATGATTTTTTTATATATTTTGTAACTCTCTTTATTATTAATATTTCTAACTACAATAGAGAAAACTATCAATGTAATTAATAATATCAAAATAATGAGTGAAATTATTTCAAACCCTGTAAATTTACTTATATTATAAATAATCGCTATAAAACTTAAACACCAAATAATTCCGCTTATCGATAACAACCAGAGTTTATCAAATGAATCCTTTGCTTCAATTATTTTTTTTGAGAAAAATAAATAAATAATACTTAATACACAACCGGAAAATAAAAATGAAATGAATGATCCTGTAATTTCAAATTTGTATAAAATAGCTGAAATAATAAATATGCACCACAAGATTAATGTAATTGTTTTTGTTTTCATTGCTTGATTATTTAATATAAAAAATTGGTTTGACCTTGAATATGTATACTCCATAAACATTCTGCTACAATTGCAAAAAATGAACCTGGTAAACCAAGAATATAAATAGCAGCTGTAACAGGATTAGCAAAAATTACTTCTAATTTTGCAGTTATGCATTGTCTTAATAAATCTTCTCCTGAAGTATCAGAAGGGTCAAGAGGGTATATTTCTTGATTAATGCAAAAACTTGTTGTTAAGAAAATGTAGCGTAACTGTTTCATTGATGATATCGAATACAGTATAATGTTTTTTTGATCAATAGTTAGATTTTCTGAATTAAATATCTTATTTTCGAATAATAATGATTTATTCAAATAGATTTCTAATGTTATTGTTGAGTCACAAAATAAATTCATATATGAGTAAATATTATCTAAAATAATATTATCAATTAAAGATGTATCAATT
>CAZREZ010000308.1:0-4092 GCA_964599115.1 uncultured Bacteroidales bacterium | reverse complement strand
AATAAATATATTAAATTCAACAATAAAAGTTGAACCTTTATTAATTTTGCTCTCGCACCAAACTTTTCCATTCAAGACATTTACATATTTTTTTACAATTGAAAGACCCAGCCCTGAGGATTGTTTGCCTGATTTTGATGTTGTAGTTTGTCTTTGATATTTATCAAAAATATTATTTAATTCTTCTTTTGCAATACCTGGCCCTTCATCTTTTATTTCAATTCGTACTTTATTGTTTACTTCATATAATTTAATATCAATTGTTTTGCCATTATCAGAATATTTTATGGCATTTGAAATCAGGTTGTCAATTATTTGTAAAACATAAATTTCATTTAATTTTGCATGCAGATTATCTAAATTTAGTGTAATAATTAAATCTTTTTGAAAAATAGAAAACTCAAGATTTTTATGAACCTTTTTAATCAATTTTGCCAAATTGATTTTTTCAAGTTTTAACCTGAATTTTTTTGATTCGATTTTATTTACATCTAAAATCTGGTTTATCATATCATTCATTCTTTGTAATGACCTTTGAATGATAGTTGCATATTCCGAATGTGTATTACATAATTTTTGCTCTTCTGCTTTAAGCAGATCAACCATACATAAACTGCTTGTTAAAGGATTTCTTAAGCCATGAACTACAACACTTATCAAATGATTTTTTTCTTCATTTAAATTAATAAGATCAAAATTTTGTTCTTCAAGCAGTTTTTTTTGTTCTTTTATATCAATGTGTTGTTTTTCAATTTCTTCTTTTTGCTTTTGGATTTTTAAATAGCTTTTTGCAAGCTTTTCTTCCAGAATATTCATATGCCTCATTCGTTTGAGAAGCACTTTTAAAACACCTTCAATAATTTCTAAATTTTTTGAAGTAAGCTCATAAAAATCTTTTTGATCAAGTTTTAATAATTGAGTTGGTTCTTCTGCAGTGATTGAAGCCGAACGTGTTTCTTCATCAATTAATGAATATTCTCCAAATACATCACCTGCTCCTAATTTTGAAAGCACATGGGTTCCATCATGGACACGTACCTTACCTCTAACGATGATATACATTGCATTAGCTGTTTCTCCCTTATGGATAATGGTTTTTTCTTTTTTTACTGATAAATCGCTTAATGATTCGGCAATTGACTGTAAAATTTCGTCAGGGGTTTCAGAAAAAATACTTGTGTTTTTTAGTGTTTCAAGTTTTTTTTCGGATCCTAATATGTCGGGTAGTTTTTTCATCCTATTAATATTATTGTAATTGGATGTTGTTTGAGGATGAAACATCCAAAATAATTGAATTTATTGTAGTGATATTTTTTTATGAGTGTTTCATTTGGATTTATTATACTTCAAATGTACTTAAAATATCATTATAATCTTTAACGTACTCAATAATTTCAGGAAAAAATTCATTTATTTTATTTTAAGCAAATTCAAAATTAATAAAAAAATGTTTAAAAAATTAATTAGCTTTGTGAATTATATAATAAGTTTAATCATAATAAATTTATGGAAAACAAATTACTGTTATTAGGGGATGAAGCAATAGCGCAGGGAGCCATTGACGCAGGTTTATCAGGAATTTATGCTTACCCCGGAACACCTTCAACAGAAATAACCGAATATGTTCAGCGCTCAAAAGAAGCACGTGAAAAAAATATTTGTACAGAATGGTCGGCAAATGAAAAAACAGCAATGGAAACGGCCTTAGGGATGTCTTATGCAGGTAAAAGGGCAATGGCGTGTATGAAACATGTTGGATTGAATGTTGCTGCAGATCCGTTTGTAAATTCAGCAATCACCGGAGCACACGGAGGGCTTATTGTTGTTTCAGCAGATGACCCTTCTATGCACTCTTCACAAAACGAACAGGATTCAAGATTTTATGGAAAGTTTGCAATGATACCTATTCTTGAACCTTCAAACCAACAGGAAGCTTATGATATGGTTCATTATGGTTTTAATTTTTCTGAAAAAATGAAAATTCCTGTTTTGCTTAGAATTACAACACGGCTTGCACACTCAAGGTCTACTATAAAAAGAAATATATCAAAAGAACAAAATAAAGGCGGTTTGCATGATAATCTTAAACAGTTTATTTTGTTACCTGCTATTGCCCGTAAGCAGTATAAAGATTTGTTAAATAAACAATCGGAATTTGAAAAAGCATCTGAAGAATCATCATTTAATAAATACATTACCGGTGAAGATAAAAAGTTAGGAATTATTGCATGTGGAATTGCTAATAATTATTTAATGGAAAATTATTCTGACAGAAAAGTACCCTATCCTGTTTTAAAAATTTGTCAATATCCTTTTCCGAAAAAAATTATTGAGAAAATTTATAATGAATGTGATGAAATACTGGTTTTGGAAGATGGATATCCATTAGTTGAGGAGTTGCTGAAAGGATTGCTGGATAAAGGAAAAAAAATAAAAGGTCGTTTGGATGGAACAATTCCCCGTGATGGAGAATTAAATCCGAATATTGTTGCAACAGCCCTGGGTAAAGATTTTACAAAAGGAAAGGAAATTCCAGAATTTATAGCAGGAAGACCACCGTCATTATGCCGTGGTTGTTCGCATAATGATACTTTTCTTGCTCTTAACGAAGCTATGAGTGATTATTCAAAAGGAAGGGTTTTTTCTGATATTGGTTGTTATACTTTAAGTGCTCTGAAACCTTTAGAATCTATTAATTCGTGTGTGGATATGGGAGCATCAATTACTATGGCTATTGGTGCTGCTGAGGGTGGATTAGTTCCTTCTGTTGCTGCAATTGGTGATTCAACTTTTACACATTCTGGTATAACAGGGCTTTTGGACGCTGTAAATAACAAATCACCTATTACTATATTAATTCTTGATAATTTAACAACAGCTATGACAGGTGGGCAAAAGTCTTCAGCTTTTGGAAAAATAGAAAACATTTGTTTGGGTGTTGGAGTGGAAAAAGAACATTTACATATTATTAAACCACTTATAAAATACCATGAGGAAAATGTAAAAATTATGAAAGAAGAATTGGTATATAAGGGTGTATCAGTTATTATTCCCCGCAGGGAGTGTATACAAACTTTAAACAAGCGAATGAGAGCGAAACATAAAATAAAAAATATTTAACGAATGAAAAAAGATATAATATTGGCCGGAGTTGGCGGACAAGGAATTCTTTCAATTGCTGCAATAATTGGCACTGCTGCAGTTAATGCCGGTTTGTTTTTAAAGCAGTCAGAAGTGCATGGAATGAGTCAGCGCGGAGGCGATGTCCAGTCGCATTTACGACTTTCCTCCGAAGAGATTGCTTCAGACCTTATTCCCGGAGGTAAAACCGACCTGATAGTTTCTGTTGAGCCAATGGAGTCGTTAAGGTATTTGCCTATGTTATCACCTAATGGCTGGCTGATAACCAACACCGAACCTTTCGTTAATATTCCTAACTATCCGGATATTAATAAAGTAATATCTGAAATTGAGGCTTTTCCACGACATATTGCTTTGAATGCCGAACAGATTGCAAAGGATTTAGGCTCGGTTAGGTCAGCCAATATAGTTATGCTTGGTGCAAGTTCGCCGTTTCTTGATTTGGATTACAATTTTCTTGAAGATGCAATCAGAAATATTTTCCAAAATAAAGGCGAAGAACTTGTTAAAATTAATATTTATGCATTTAAAGCAGGATTAAAATTTGCTGAGGAGAATAAATGATTTTATGACAAAAAATTCAGGAAGTAGTATAATGCCATCTTTTAGTGCAATAAGTCGCAGAGACCTGATTAAATTTTTAAAATTACAAATGTCAAGCACCAAATTACTGGTCTAACCCCCTAATTTTAGGACTTTTTTTTCAAGTTGTTAAATTACAACAAATGTAAATTAAAGAAATACAATATTTGAAGGGCAAAGAGAGAGTCTGAATTTTACACAAAATATCATGAACTTATTTCCGTATATGTAGAATATTGATAATGAGGTAACTAGTTGGCTGAGTTGAATATTCAGTATTTTTCCCAAAATAATTTTGTTGTTTTTTTTATTTCTTAATAATATATTATATTTTTGCGAAAACTTTTATTTATTTTAATTTTAATGTAT
>CAZREZ010000307.1:0-4094 GCA_964599115.1 uncultured Bacteroidales bacterium | reverse complement strand
TGCTTCATGCTTCGTAAAATCTCCTCCTACTATGGGTCTGCACTCAATACCTTTTATATTGAACTTTAATATTATCTCTTTTCTATTAATACCACTTTCGGGATTAACAATCATTGAGAAACCAAACCAGGAACTTTCTCCAATTTCATGCTGGATAATGAATCTCTCATCATTGGCAAAAAGTTCCTTGAAATATAATGCATTTTCCCTTCTTCTAGTAACTATAATTTCAAGCTTTTTTAGTTGTTCTATACCAATTGCACCTGAAAGTTCTAACGGTCTTAAATTATATCCGGGTAAAACAAATTTGAACGATTCTTCGAAATCATCCTGACTTTTTAAACCTGTAACAAGGTTTTTTTCAGGCATATGTCTTGTCCATCCATGACTTCTTAATGATAATAAAATATGGTATAACTCTTCATCATCTGTTGTGATCATCCCTCCTTCCATTGTTGAAATATGATGACTGAAATAAGAACTATAAGTTCCCATTAGGCCAAAAGTCCCTGTGAATTTTCCATCAAATTTTGCGCCCATTGACTCACAATTATCTTCTAGTAAGATAATATCTTTATCTTTTATAAGCTTATTTATTCTTATAAAATCATTTGGATTTCCTAATAAATTTACTGATAGAATCAACTTGGTTTTATCAGAAATAGCTTCATTTAGTGCTTCAATATCAAAGTTTAGAGTTTTAATATCAATATCAACAAATTTTACTTTTAGACCATATTGTTGTAATGGCATATAAGTAGTTGACCAAGAAACAGATGGTACAATAACCTCATCACCTGCTTTTAGTTTCAAGCCATTTTTGCGAAAAAACAAAGCAGCAATAGCCAAAAGGTTTGCAGAAGAACCGGAATTTAGCATAATAGCATATTTAGCATTAAAATACTCAGCAAACTTTTTTTCAAATTCCAGAACTTTTTTTCCCATAGTCAACATTCCTGAAGATATGGTTTCTTGCATAACTGCTATTTCTTTCTCATCCCAGGCAGATGTTGCTAAAGGGTAAGTTGTTTTTTTCATTGTTCAATATTATTTAGAAAATAATCATAAGTTATTTTAATGCCTTCTTTTAGCGTATGTTTGGCCTGCCACCCAAAAACCTTTTGCTTGGTTGTATCCACAAGTTTTTGTTTCATTCCAACCGGCTTTGATAGGTCATGCACAAATTTTCCTTTGAAACCGACTACTTCAGCAATAGTCTGATAATACTCATTTATAGTATAATCATATCCTAAGCCTACATTCATCAATTCCGGCATTGTATTAAAATTTTTAATAGCATACCATACAAAATCTGCAAGGTCATTGGCAAACATAAATTCTCTTCTTGCTTCACCATCGCCCCAAATTTCTACTTCTGATAAATTGTCAACTTTTGCTTTATGTGTTTTTTTTATAACAGCAGGTAACATGTGGGAATGATTGGGTGCAAATTTATCCCATTTACCATACTGATTGCATGGAATAATTGTTTTATATTGAAAGCTGTTATCCTCTCTATGAATATAATCACAAAGTTTCAATGCAAATACTTTGGCAATTGCATACCCCTCATTAGTTGATTCTAGTTCCCCTTTTAATATCAAATCTTCCTTTAATGGATTTTTTGCATCTTTAGGGTACATACACGAGCTCCCCAGATTTATAATCTTTTCAATATTGTTATTTTTCGCTGCAAGTATCAGGTTCTTACCTAATTCCGTGTTTTCAACTAAATACTTAACAGGATTTGCGATATTGGACTGAATACCCCCAACTATACCTGCACAATGAATAATAAGATCCGGTTTTTCTTTTGCAATAAATTTATCAACATCATTATAATTAAGCAAATTAAGATACTCTAACTTAGGAGTTATAAGTTCATAATTATCAGTAGCCATATCAATTATATTGCTACCTACCATTCCTTCCGAACCTGTAATATATACTTTCTTTATCATTTACTTACTTATTCAAAATAGTTCATTACACGAAACCCACCATCCTTCAAATAACTTTCTTTTTTCATTAGCTTAATATCCCCTTCCATCATATCTGAAATAAGGCCATTCAAATCATATTCCGGTTCCCATCCAAGTTTCTCTTTTGCTTTTGTGGGATCACCTATTAATAACTCAACTTCTGTAGGTCTGAAATATCTTGGGTCTATTTCCAGAATAACAGATTTGTTTTTAATTTTATCCAGAATGGCAGGAACAAATTGCTCACCAACTTTTTCAATAAAAACCTTTTTATCAATTTCTGAAATAAAACCTCTTTCATGAATATCCTGACCTTCAAAAACAATTTTTAACCCAACCTCCTTACATGAAAATCTGATAAAATCCCGGATTGTTGTGGTTATTCCTGTTGCTATAACATAATCATCCGGTTTTCCCTGTTGTAGCACTAAGTACATAGCACGAATATAATCTTTCGCATGTCCCCAATCCCTTTTGGAAGATAGATTGCCCATAAACATTTTTTCCTGCATACCCAGACAAATACGGGAAATAGCTCTTGTTACCTTTCTCGTAACAAAAGTTTCCCCCCTGACAGGTGATTCATGATTAAACAGGATACCATTAGAAGCATGCATACCGTAAGCTTCACGATAATTTACCGTAATCCAATAAGCATACATCTTAGCTACTGCATAAGGCGAACGAGGATAAAATGGTGTTTTTTCAGATTGTGGAACTTCCTGTACCAGGCCATATAATTCTGAGGTGGAGGCCTGGTAAATTCGGATTTTTTTTCCTAATTCCAATAAGCGAACCGCTTCGAGAATTCGCAATGCCCCTAAGCCATCTGTATTAGCAGTATATTCAGGGGTTTCAAAACTTACCTGAACATGACTTTGTGCAGCAAGATTATATATCTCATCTGGCTGTACTTCCTGGATAATACGTGTTAGATTCAAGCTGTCTGTTAAGTCCCCATAATGAAGAATGAACTTTTGATTTTCTACATGCGGATCCTCATAAATATGATCAATCCTATCTGTGTTAAACAAGGAAGAACGGCGTTTAATACCATAGACTGTATATCCTTTTTTTAAAAGATATTCTGAAAGATAGGCACCATCTTGACCAGTAACTCCTGTTATTAGTGCTGTTTTTCTCATAATTATATATTAATTAGTTTAAATGACTCTTGTATATGTTTTTTTGATGATGCTCCGAAAACAACAGATTGGATTTTTTGTTTGTTAATAAACTCGTAAGCTTCTGTTGCAGGAATTGCACCTGAGGCAAGTGTTGACATGGCCATAAGCTGATATTTATCCGGGTCATTATTATTGCTGGTTTCAATGTATTCATTTATACCTGGCGACATCAGGTAACCAATTTTATTGAATGAAGAGCAAATAACTACTTCCTCAATGCCCCAGTCTTCAAGTTTTCTTTTTAGAAGGGGCATATTTTGGGTGATTAAACCAGGTAAAGCATTGTACTTTTTTCTCACATGTTCACAATACCTATAAAAAACTTCCTTTACATCATATCCCAGAATTAAATCTGTTATAATGTTTTGGAGAAAAACAACCTTAATATCCAAACCTTTAAACATTCTCATCTCTACATCAATAAGCATGTTCATAAGTTTAATTGCATCTTTCTGTAGTACGGCAGATCCACCTTTCATTACCATGTTCATCATTCCACCAACTGAATTATCTTTAAAAAGGACTTCATTTATTGCTGGGAATATACCTTTTTCTGCAACGAGGTTGGCATATTTATGTGGGTAGGGAATAGATGGATACCACTTAATATGACCGTATTTTGCTTTGTTTTCCTTGAAGTAAGTTGTAATTTCCTTCGCCCTGTCATTACTGTTCAGCATCACTGCCTCTATCCCCCTTTCAATAGCGGCATCATAAATCTGAAAAATATTTTCAATTTTATAAAACTTTTCAGACAACTGTTGAGCCTTTTCCTGCGACATATGATTAATACCAAAAAATTGGTTATCTCCAAAAACTATTTTATCTATTTTTTGCATATTTAAATCCTCCCATTATTTTCGTAATCCAGAAACATTTTTTCAATAACATCCAATACAGCAACACCATCATTAAATGTGCATAA
>CAZREZ010000306.1:0-4103 GCA_964599115.1 uncultured Bacteroidales bacterium | reverse complement strand
ACCAGTACACTACCGGAAGAACTTCTCAGGAAATTGAATGAAATGGCCGGAAAATTAACCATGCCAAAAAATAAAATTATTGAAAAAGCTTTGCAAATTTATTTAGACCAGTTGACTCGCGCTGAGTATGTTAAATCATACAAGCAAGCCGGAGATGATGCCAATATTCTTGATATTGCGGAAGAAGGCATGGAAGATTACCTAAAACAACTGAACCAATGACGCAGTGTGAAATCTGGTATGCCGACCTAAATCCGATTAAAGGTAGTGAACAAAAAGGGTTTCGCCCTGTGGTTATCATTAGTGGAAACCTACTTAACAAATACCTGCAAATTGTTATCGCATGCCCATTAACAACTAAAATTAAAGGGTATAAAGGAAACATTATCCTTGAACCAAATAATCAAAATGGATTATTAAAAAAATCAGAAGTTATGGTTTTTCATATACGTTCAATTTCAAAAGAACGATTGGTTAAAAAAACAGGTTCAATCACAAGTAAACAACTTTCAGAGATAAAACAAGGTCTGAGAGATGTTTTGAAGTATTAGGCATTGTTACGAAATAACTTGACCATTCCGGCTTGTTCTTTTGCACGCTAACTGCGTTAAAAAGCCTCGTCATAGCTATTGGCTATGCCTGCGTTTTTTGCCTTGTTATCGCACAAAATAACATCGCCTGTTTTGTCCAACTTATTTCGTAATAATGCCTTAGTTTAAAGTTTTTATTAATAATAAAAAATTAAGACTATCCTTAATCTTCTTGTTTCTGTTTTTGTTTTACTTCCTCATGAATTGCTTTCGCTTTTTCATGATCCAGGTTACCTTTCCTGCCTTTTTCCCTTTCATCAAGTTTTTTAATTGAAGTTTGACTTCCATATATTATTAAATTATCTCCTTCATTGATTTTAACATCTCTGTTTGGAGCACCTATATAAAGTCCGTTTAATCTTTCAATTCCAAGTACTGTTATGCCTTCATTCCTCAAATTACTTTCTAATAATGTCTTTCCTTCTATCCAATCATTTTCTCTTACATTAAGTTCTGTGACTTCATATTCACCTGTAAGCTTTAATAATGAGGAATAATCACGAGTTTGTATATTTGTAAATGTACGCATAAATTTGTTAATAACCTTAGTCAGCCATTTATCAACTAATTTACTTGATGATACAATCCATAAAATAGTAACACCTCCTACTAAAATAGCTATATTGAAATACCATGGTAAAGACGTATCACTCTTATGCAGAAAAGTTATTAAAAGGGTGGCAATAACAGTAACAATACCGGCATTACCCAATAGCATTAATGTAAAAATTATTTTTCTTCTTACAGGATGTTGTGTAATTTTTTCTGATTCTACAGTAGTGAATCCACATCCGGTAAATGCTGACCTTGACTGGAACTTTGCAGATTTTCCTGATAAACCTGTGTTTTCCAAAGCTGCAGCTGCTATTCGTGTCATCAGGATGGAAAATATCAGAATAGCTATTACAGATATTGCAGGAAACATAATTTTATTGTTTGAAAATTGAAAAATCAGTCAAATTTATAGAATTTTTTTATTACAAGCAAACAACTTTTAGAAATTATACAGGGTCTAAAGGATCTTATGAGGTATTAATTAAAGTTTTTACAAGCTGTAAATAAAATAAATACCGAGAATAATACAAATGATAATTTTTCATTTTTCAAAAAATTAATATTTTAAAATACGTTGGCAATTATCAATTATTAAGCCAAATGTAAAATTAATTTATGTTTTTCAGAATTACAATTGTTTATAAATAACTTGCATAATTAAATAATTCTAATTTTGGGGAGATTTTCTATAGATTGGATATAAGGCAGTTTTTTTATGGATAACATTTTTTTCATGAGATTAATTTGCGAAAATAATTCTTGCACGTGTCTACCGCCAGGCAGGTTTATGGCAGTTTTAATTTGTTTTATAATCTACACTCGGTTCAGCAGCCATATTTAAGTTTTCTATTTCAATATCTCCAACCTTCACCTGCCCATTCATTAGCATTGGCAATAGCCAATCTCTTAACTCTGTATGCAACAGGCCTTAAGATAACTCAACGTCAGATTTTATTAACTCTGCTATATTAATAGTTGGTAGAATAAATTTATTAAATTCTGTATTTTCCGTTTTGCAATGTAATGTTCCTCTTAAAGTTCCAATGGTTAACATTACCAAATGAGAGGCAAATCCTTTCGGTATCACCAATTTATTATTTAAGTTTTGCAATTCGTTCCAGGCGGATCCTTCAATTTTATAATGGTTAGCTATTTCAATTAACAAGAAAGGTTTTTCTTTTTGCTCAAACTGAACCAAAACAAAGGAGGCTATAAACTTATTTTCTTTATCTAATCCAAACTTAAGAGAAATAGACAGATTTACTTCTATAATGGAACTATCAAAAGCATCTTGTATAATAGCAAATTGTTCTGTTGTGATTTTATGTAATTGAAATCCAATAGGATTTATGTTTTCTTTAATTTTATCCATAGTTTGCAATTTTTTCATTTACTGCATTTTGTGGGAAGTAATCATTACTGTATTTATAAGTAGTTTTTTGTTTTGCAATTTCTTCTTTATTTGAGTATACATGAAAATAAACATACTCTTTCTCAGTCTTATACCTCTTGGTAATTGTTTGATTTTTGTTTTCATAAAAAATCAAGTTAATCTCCAAAGCTTGCTCTAACTTCGAAATAGTATCTAAAGTTAAATTCTCCTTTCCCTTAACAATTTTATTCACTTGTTGTGGTGAAACGCCAATCATTGCAGCAAGCTCTTTTTGTTTGATACTTTTTTCTCGTAAGGTTCGCAAAACTTTAAGCGCAATTTTTTGAGAATATTTTAACCATTCTTTATTTTTTTGCCTGTTTTTAGCTTCTTCCAACCAATTGGATTTATTGGTAGCTAAATTGTTTAATTTATCTATGTTTGCCATAATATCTAAAATTCTATAAAGTCTATTATGCTATCGTTATCAATAATGCCTTCGTATTTAATAGCATAAAAACTATCCTCTATAATTGTTTCGACTGCAAACATACAACATTTTTTACTAAAATCAACTTACAGGTTGATTTATTTTATTTTATTTATAATTTTTTTATTTTCTTTAGCTTCTTTATAATCATTTTTTATTTGCCAAGCTGTTTCCCTTCCAAAAAACATATTATATGATTCTAAAAATCCATCATAGATTATAAAACTTGCAAGTGTCTTATGATCACTTATTTTAGAGGCTCTTTCAAAAAATATTTCATCTTTTGTTATGGGCTCTCTTTATAGGTTTATCAATAATATTAATTTCCAAATATGTCAATTTTCTCCAAATCCACTCTAACGGACCAAAGCTAAAGTATTGTAACCAGATTTTACTTAAAATAATCTGAATAACAAATATCACCACTGCTAAAATCACTAATTGCCAGGGTTGGTAACTTCCAAACTTTCCCAATCCGTATGAATACATTATTCTTGTGAAGATTACAGATTGCATCAAATAATTCGTAAGAGCCATACGTCCAATGTATTTTAATGGATTCAGAATATTCATAAAAATTGAAACCTGCGATAAGATTAAAATTAAAAGGATATAACCGAACCCCAGAAATATATTCGTAATTTCAAACACACCCATATAAATAGCTGTATGAAAAGGATTTGTCTCGGGATTAGCCAAACCGTTTACAATATTATTAGTAAACAGATTTAATACTATTCCGATTAAAAATAAAACAACGAACACAACAAAATATTTACTTTTTGAAGAATTAATACTTTTAATAAATTTGTGTTTATAGAATAAATAACCGAGAAAGAACAAAGACAAAATTTTTGGAGCATAATAAATCAGGTTTATGTTTCTAAAGGCAAAATATTCATTTAATCTGAGACTTAGGATTTCCAAATATGATCCACTTGAGTAAATATCAATTACTTTGGGCATTGTAATATCTGTAATGGAGCTTAGCGCATCCGGCAGGAACGGGAATACACTTTCCAACGCAATATAGATTATCGGGAAAAAATAAAAAAAAAACACTTAAAAATAATAACAAACCCGAACGTAACTTTCT
>CAZREZ010000305.1:0-4134 GCA_964599115.1 uncultured Bacteroidales bacterium | reverse complement strand
TAAGGAAAGGAATATATCTCTTCACCGTTAATCCTGAAATTGAAAAATACTACTCTAATAAAGAAAATGGTATTCCTTTTTTGCGTGTTCAAAATATTACAGAAGAGGGTATAATATTACATAATTGCAAATACATAAATACTGAAACACATAATGGGCTGCTTAAACGTAGCCAAGTTAAAGGAGGTAATTTAATTGCTACAATTACTGGCCGGATTGCTTCGGCATCTGTTGCACCTATTGGTTTTGATGGAAATATAAATCAACATTCCGTTGTAATTCAAACTGAAGGTTTTAAAGTAAGTCAAATTTTAGCTGCATTTTTAAATTCTACGATAGGTAAAAAATTAGCATGGAGAAGAGTTACAGGTGGAACACGCCCTGCTTTGGATTATCCAACTTTGCTCTCTATACCAGTTATTTACGACAAACAAATTCTTGAAATAACCAAAAAAGCTGTTAAGAAAAAACAAACCAAAGAAAAACAAGCCAAAAACCTGCTAACTTCTATTGATGATTATTTGCTTGGAGAATTGGGGATAAAACTACCGGAGCAGGATAAAAGTTTGTATAATAGAATGTTTTTATTAAATTTTTCAAGTTCTATAGTAAGCCGTTGGGATTCATTTTATCATCAAAAATATTTTACAGAAACAACCTCTAGTTTTGAATCAGGAAAATACAATTTTGGAAAACTTTCAAATGTAATCAAGACTCATTTAATAAAAGGACGATTGCCAAAAAATGAAGAAAAAGAAGGTCCTTGTAAAGTTATACAAATTAATTCTATTAATTCGGATGGAACAATTGACATTGACAAGTTACTAACATCTAAAAATATTTACACTAAAGAACAGAAGCTTTTTCAAGATGATATACTAGTTGTTATTACTGGTGCAACGATTGGAAAAATAGCTTTTTGGAACTTAGCAAGAGATTATTTTTTAGGCGGTGATATTGTTAAATTTCAGACCAAACCTAATGCAAATCCTTACTATGTATATAACTATCTTCTTTCAACGCCTGCACAAATTCAAATTAAGAGAAATATAACTGGTGCCACTAATGGGCATTTGGCACCATATGACATAAAAAATATGCTAATTCCATTACCACCCGTAGAAAAACAAAACGAAATAGCTGAGCATATTCATCAAATACGCGAAAGAGCCAAACAGTTGCAACAAGAAGCACAACATGAATTGGCGAATGCTAAAAAAGAAGTTGAGAAAATGATTTTAGGGGAATAAATTTTTAATATATGCAAGCACCAAAACGAATACATACGCAATCTGATGTTTTTGAAGTAAGGGAAACCAATAATTATCCGATACTCGCGATTAGCAGTGATTTTAACACTTATGTAATTAAGCATAACAGGGGTCGGATTCCTGCTGATAAACTTGCTGTTGAATTAGTTGCTTCATTTTTTTTAAATTTTTTTGATATACCAACTCCATTGGTTTCTTTAGTTAATGTTGCCGAAGAACATATTTATCCTGTATTATCAAATTTTTGTCAACCGGCATATTTCAAAATTCCATGCTTTGGGAGCAAGTATTTAAGGTATGGAATGGAGATGAATGATTTTCTTGAAAACATGAAAAGTAATGAAATTAACAAATTCATTAATAGAGAAATTCTTTTAAAAATTGCCTTTTTCGATATATGGATGGCTAATGATGATAGGACACCTAATAATCCCAACCTTTTAATAAACCCTGAAGAGGATGGGTATTATTATATTTATGCTATTGACCATGAAAGTTGTTTCAACACGGGCAACCTTCATAGAGAGCTTTATACATTAGATTATTACTCATCAATACTTGCCCACCATGCTGTTAAACAAATAATCGGGAAATTATCAAAAAATAAAATAATTATTGATAATGTTATACAAGATTGTTATTTTTGCATAGAAAATTGCCACAGAAACCTTAATGAAATTCTTTCGTATATACCTGATGAGTGGGGGATAAATATTAATACATATCGTCAACTATTGATTTCCAAACTTTTTTCAAATGATTGGATTCAAACAGTTAAGAAAAGTTTTTTATCATTTCTACAATTATTAAATCATTAAATTATGAAAACGTTTTACTCTATATTGTATGTACCCATTAGACCGGAGGTGAGTGAGCGCCTGACGGTTGGTCTTCTTTTTCAATCTAACACAAATGTTTATTTTCATTATTCAAAAGAAAAGATGGAAGTATTAAGACAGTTGTTACCTAAACAGGCTTTTAATCTTTTAAAACTTTCTTTGCTGAATATAGAGCGAGCTGTTTCAAAAGCAAAGAAAGATACAGAGGAATCTTTAAAAGAATTATTTCCATCAGAAAACATAATTTCAAATGTAATTAGTGAATCCAATATAGAATATCTATCACGGTATAATAAAAACCTTTTAGCTTTTACTTCACCACAATATACAGATATTGAATTTAATTACAGCAATTTTAAAATTTTGTATAATAAACTAATAGCTGAAAATGAATTTATTTCTGAAAAGATAAAAGAACCAGTAGATATTATTAAGCAAACACATGCATCTCTTAGGCCAAAAATTGAAAAATTTGTGAACTGGGATTTTAGAGTTACTGACGAACATTTTAAAAATCTGATATTACCTTCAATTGATGTTGATTTTATTGGTAAAAATGGACGATATATTTCAGGTCAGACAATTGACTTCATTAAACCGGAACATATTTTAGATAATACTATTGCAAAACAATTTGCATTAATAAGTGTAATGCGTGAAGCAAACGAGCAGAGCAAATGCTTTATAATTGGTAAAGAACCTGATAAAAAAAATAAGAGTCAATATAAGCTTTGGCATAATATTTCCTATTCTGAAATTTTTGATTTTGTTGATGTTGATGAAACTGAAAGAGTTGTAAGCTATTTAACAAAAAATGAAGTTCATCCTCTAGTAATCATTAATGAATAATTCAATTTTTTATTTTTGTTTAAATTATAAATTTTTAAAATATCAATAATGCCGAGCAAAGAAGAATATCACAAAATTTTTAACTCATTCAGCAATCAAAAAATATTAATCATAGGGGATGTAATGGTTGACTCATATTTATGGGGAACCGTTGAAAGAATTTCTCCCGAAGCCCCTGTACCCGTTGTTTCTGTAAAAAAAAGAGCAAACCGTTTGGGAGGTGCTGCAAATGTAGCTCTTAACATTAAAGCACTTGGGGCTGAACCTATACTTTGTTCGGTTATTGGAAACGACCAGAAAGGTGATGATTTTATCAATCTGCTTAAAAATGATAATCTTTCAATACAAGGTATTCATAAAAGTTCAAAACGTATTACAACAACAAAATTCAGAGTTATAGGAAATAATACTCAAATGCTTAGAGTAGATGAGGAAATAACCTCCGACCTTGACAAAGATGATGAAAAACAGCTTATTTCAATAATTACTAAATTATTGGAACAAGAAAATATTGATGCGGTTATTTTTCAGGATTATAATAAAGGCATTAATACCAAGGATTTAATTCAAAAGATAATTTCAAGAGCCAATGAATTAAACACTCCGGTTATAGTTGATCCCAAAAAGATAAACTTTAACACATATAAAAATGTAACTCTTTTTAAACCCAACCTGAAGGAACTGAAAGAAGGATTAAACATTGATTTTAATGTAACTAATATTAACGAATTAGCTAATGCCACTCATCTTCTGCATAAAAATCAAAATATTAAGATAGTACTGACTACTTTATCGGAAGCCGGTATATTTATCAGTTCATTTACAAAAAACAACAAATTAATAACTCATTCCATTCCTGCTCATGTTCGTTCAATTGCCGATGTTTCAGGAGCCGGTGACACAGTGATAAGTGTGGCATCGCTTTGCCTGTCGTTAAATCTGCCTCCCGAGATCATTGCATCTATCTCAAATCTGGCAGGTGGCATTGTTTGCGAAGAAGTTGGGGTTGTCCCCATTAATAAAGAAAAGCTTATGAACGAAGTGCTGAAAATATTTAATTAGTGTCGGTCTATAAAGCCCGATAGTTTAAATAATTATTAAAAATAACAAATGACAAGCACCAAATTTCAAATAAATTCCAATTTTCAAAATTCAATGACCAAAACAATTTCAAA
>CAZREZ010000304.1:0-4143 GCA_964599115.1 uncultured Bacteroidales bacterium | reverse complement strand
TATTATGGAACTAATAGTATAGCTGTCAAATCTGTTGAATTACCTTATTACAGGTATGGAATATTATCTTCAATTCGGCAAAAAAACAAGACTTCTGAATTAGAAAATTATATTCAAATATTTTTAAATAGCTGGAATGAATATTTGGAAGTAAATGAAGAATTTAACTGGCAATATTTTCTTTCTGGTGATAAGGAAATGCTTGCTGTGATTTTCACTTTGCAGGAAAAGGGAAAGAAAATAGAATATAAGTATCCGAATGATTACGAAAATGGATGGAAAGATGTTTTAAATAAATTAAAACAAGCAACTCAAATCGAATATTCCAAAAGGATTTACATTGAGGGCATTGTTATAGTTGTTACCAAAGAACAAATCTTTGTAATAAAAAGGAATGAAAAGCGGCTATGGACTAGTTCATCTGCAAGAATGGATGCAGAAAGCACTTTAGTAAAAGCAATGAACACGGAAGATTAATCTATGAGTAAATCCTTACAAAACAGGCAAAAAGAATTTTGGATAAACTTTGAAAACAAAGTTTCTGAAGTTATCTGTTTAGGATTGTCTTATTTATTAGAGAGGCATGATTTACAAGAGAAAGAAGACGAGATAAATCGAACTTTATATTTCTGTTTTCAAAAAGCCAATTATCTTTTACAAAAACAAGAGCCAAAACGCGGAGATTATATACCAATTTACGAATCACGTAGTCAACCTTTATATAATGATAAAGAACGAGCTAATCGAGAAGACAAACGCCCGGATTTTCAATGGGTCAAAACTGATTTAAGTACGACTAATCCATATAATAGTGCAAAACAATATGTTGTTGAATGTAAACGTTTAGGCAATCCTTCATCTGATACATGGATTTTAAATAAAAATTATATTGTAAATGGAATAAAACGTTTTATTTCCGAGAAATGGGGATATGGAAAGGGAACTCCAACTAGTGCAATGATTGGTTATATTCAAAGTATGGTATTACAAGATGTCCTGAATGAAGTTAATCAGAATGCAATTAAAAATAATATTCCTGAGTTAATTCCAAAATCATCTTTAAATGAAGAAGGGGTTAGTAAACTTCATCATTCTATAAATTGTGAATATGAAGAAAAGGAACTTAAATTGAAGCATTTTTGGATTGATTTACGGGATAAGTATAATTAGTTTTATTTATTGATTTGTAACTAATGATGAATAACTATTAATAACAAGATAGTTTTTCCTTAGCCGACTAATACTCCATATATTCCTGAAAAACAGACTGAAGGAAGGCTTTTCCTTCTTTAATAATTGAATCCTGAGATGTTGGATCAATATTTATGTAATAGAAATGATCAAAGCGGTTATCATAAAAGAAATCGCCTGAAGGTCTTATCCATCCTATTCCTTCTTCAAAAGCTATATAAGCAAATTCGGGACTTTCGGGATTAAGCAGGTTTTTACTCCAATGAAATTCTTTAGCGTTTATTCCTAATTGCGGTAGCAGTGTTCCGACAATATCTGTTTGTGAGCCCAGTTTATCACACTTCATTCCCTTGTACTCATCTTTAATCACATTACCGAAAAACAATAAAGGAATTTTATGATATTCAGGTGAAAAATAACTCCAGTTACGATATGAATAATGGCTATGGTCAGCTACAGCAATAAATAATGTATTATCAAACCATGCTTGCTTCTTTGCTTTTGAAATAAAATCGTTAAGGCAACTATCGGTGTACCACGCCGAATTAAGATACATGTTTACATTATCACCCCAGAATATCTTTTTCTCCATTGGCATATCAAAAGGCGAGTGAGTGCTTATAGTAAATATTGTTGAGAAAAAAGGCACTCTTTCTTTATTTAACTCTTGTAATTGCCAATCAAAAACAAATTCATCATGGATACCCAGCTTACCTTGCGGGATATAATCAGGAAAATCATAAATTTCGGTAATCTTGTCAAAATCATTATAAATAATATAACTTTTAATATTTCCATAAATAAGTTGACCTCCGAAATAAAATGAAGTTGAATAACCTGTGTTTTTTAATACATGATTTACGCTTGGAAGCTTTACGAATTTATCGGGTTGTACTGTAATTGCTGAAATAGGGTGTGCAGGAAAACCACTGAAAATTGAAGCCATTCCCTGCTCCGAACGGGTGCCGGGTGAATAAATGTTTGTAAAAAGTATTCCTTCTTTTTCCAGTTCCCTGAATTTTGGCGTTATACCGGGTTTACCTCCCAGCGATTCAATTAAATCACCTGACCAGCTTTCCATCATTATCAAAACAATATTCGGACGTTGTGTTTTCAAAATATATATTGTTGAATCAATGGGTGTCTTATAAATTCCATCTACAACTATTTCTGCTTCTTCGGAAGAATAAAATTTAAAAGGGTTTTTTCCGAAATTTTTCAGGTTTTCAAAAATGCTGATGTATAAATTAAATCCTGAATTTACTGCAGCTAAATTTAAAATATTGTGCTTTGAATAATATGATTGGCTTTGATTGATAGGAATTTGTCTTATCCCCCCCCTCATTCCCACAACAAGTAAAACAGGTGTAATTAATAAAAATAAAACAGAAAAAATATAATTTCTTTTTATCCCTTTTATTTTTTGAAAAAAGAATTTATTGTAAAAAAGAAATCCGATTATAAACTGCAAAATCAATATCCCGATAAGGATAAAAAAAATATCTGTTTCGGCAGAATCATAAATTTCAGTTGGATTTGATAAATACTTTAATGCTTTATAATGTAGCTTTGTTTTCCATTCCTCATATATTCCCAATTCTGCGGTTGTCAATAATGAATAAAAAAATAAAATAATTGCAGTATAAACTTTGTTGAAAATATTCAACCAATCAGGACTGTATAACGATTGTACAAGTAATATTAAAAATGGAACAAACAGAATATAGCAAGTAGCGGCAATATCAAGATTGATTGCATACCAGAAAGAAGCAATCACTTCGCAGAAACTAATATCTTCAATAACAATGAATTTATAATTATAAATCAGGAATATTGCTCTAAGAAAAGCAAAGAACAATAGCCAGAAAATAAATTGTTTTATTAAAGATTTAAGTATTGTTTTCATAAAATAAATCCAGAAAAAGTATCAGCAAAAATATAAATTAAACCTATAGAAATCAAGAATAATAAAAATATAACAGTAAAGTAATGAGACCAGTTAAAAAATTCTAATTTTGTGTACCTAAACTTTAAAGATATGAGCATTAAAAATAATTTGTCGGTTTTACTGAAAGAAATTCCTGAAAATGTAAAATTGGTTGCGGTTTCAAAAACCAAGCCAATAGAAGATATTTTAGAAGCATATAATTCAGGGCAAAAAATTTTTGGAGAAAATAAAGCCCAGGAAATGATAGTAAAGCAATCGCAACTTCCGGAAAATATTCATTGGCATTTTATCGGGCACATGCAAACAAATAAAGTCAGGTATATTACTCCTTTTGTTGCTTTGATTGAGGCTGTTGACAGTTTTAAACTCTTAAAAGAGATAAACAAGCAAGCAAATAAAATTAACAGAGTAATTGATTGTTTGCTGCAATTTCATATTGCCACTGAGGAAACCAAATTCGGATTAGATTTTGATGAAGCAAAGGGAATTCTTGATGATCCCGAATTTAAAATTATGAAAAATATAAGGATAACAGGTTTGATGGGAATGGCAACATTTACAGATAATACCGAATTAATCCGCAGTGAATTTCGTACTTTAAAAAATTATTTTTACAAGCTGAAAGAAATTTATTTTTCAGATGAAGATTACTTTAAAGAAATTTCAATGGGAATGTCAGGCGATTATAAGATTGCAATTGAAGAAGGAAGCACTATCGTGAGGATTGGAAGTTTAATTTTTGGAGCAAGAACGAAGTAAGATAAAAGTAAAAATTAAAAAGATGTCAGCAGTTGGTAGCCGGAAACAAGTAATCGTGTTATAAGTAACCAGTGTGATTAGTAACTAAAAACTTAAAACCTATAATTCTAAAACTTTTATTTAACTAAAATTATTTTGTGTAAATCTGTGAAATAATAATTAGTGTTATCTGTGTTTAACATTTTATAACCACAGATTTTCACAAATTTTCACACAGATTATCACAGAAGTTTTATATCAAATTA